>JBEEOX010000134.1:0-5212 GCA_041191425.1 Verrucomicrobiota bacterium
TTGATGGATGAGGCCACCGATCGCTTGGCGAATGCTGACACGGGTGGCGAAACGATTGCAGTGCAGACTGAGATCATCGAAAAAATCCATGCAGCGGCCAAGGAGCGTCAATGCCAAGGAAACAAATGCGAGGCGAGCAGTGCGATGATGGACATGATGGAGCGGATGATGGGTCGCAAGCCTGAGGGAGAGGGGAAAGCAAATGGCAAGGATGGAAAGGCTGGTGAGAATCCGGGGACTGGCAACAGCGGTGAGTCGGGTGATGGCAATCAGGTCGATGCGGTGGCGGGTGCAGGCGGTACTGAAGAACGGCGCGTGCCCAAAGCATCGGGTGCGAGAGAAGCGGAAATTCCCGCAGAATTCAGAAAGATGTTTGATGCCTACAACCGAGGCGCCGAGAATTTGGTGAAATGAATTTCGATTTGGAAATCATCGCATGCTGAAATTTTCTCCAATGCCTAAAAATTTTTACCGCCGCTTGATGATCTGGCTTGTGATGATCACTGGCACGATTGGCAGCGCCATGGCGCAGGATCCGATCGAGAGGCGCAGGGATGCGGTACCTGCAATGGTGGAGATCATTTACGATAAGGGCATGAAATTCCTTGCCGCATCGCAGAGCGCCGATGGCTCATGGAATGACAACGGGGGCAACGAGGCCGGCGTGAGTGGTTTGTGCGTCACGGCGTTTCTTGCTCACGGAGAAGATCCGATCGAAGGCCCTTACGCCATGAAGATCCGCAGAGGCATTGAATATATCATCAGTCAACAGGATCCATCCAACGGCTACATCGGGACCAGCATGTACAATCATGCTTTTGCGACCATGGGATTGGCGGAGGCATATGGCCAGGTTGACAATCCGGCAATCGAATCTGCACTGCGCAAAGCAGTCGACCTCATTCTCATGGCTCAGAAACGCAATCGTGCTGGTGGCTGGCGCTATACGCCTGAAAGCCATGACGCCGACACGACCGTTACCGGATGCCAACTCGTGACGCTTTTTGCGGCACGCAATGCGGGCATCGCGATTCCCGACGAAGCGATCCGCAAAGGCCTTGGCTATCTAGTGAACAATCGCGGAGCAAACGGCTCGTACGGATACACCTCATTGAGTGGTGGTAAGCCGACACTGACTGCCATCGGAATTCTTTGCCATTCTCTTGCCAAGGAGCCTGATTCAAAAGCATTTCAGACCAGCCTCGAATATCTGAAGGAAAAGCTCGATTTTCGCGACCAGTACTATCCGTACTATTTCGAGTACTACATGTCGCAGGCCTTGTTTCATGCCGACGAGGACATGTGGAAGGATTGGAACGATCGCAACATTCGCTACCTTTCGATCATCCAGTCATCGGACGGATCCTTTCCCGGCAATCATGGTGCGTCATTCAGCACCGCAGGTGCGCTGCTCTCACTCGCGCTAAACTTCCGCTTTTTACCCATTTACGAAAAATGAAAACCGCGTTGATCATGGTGGTGTGGATGAGTGCCACTGGCATGTTGATGGCAGGTGGTGATGATCTGATTCGTTTTTCCGCCGGTGATCAGTTGCGTGGGAAGTTTGAAGGTTTTGGTGAGGGTGGAGTGGTCAATTGGCGGCGTGACGACGTCGATGAACCGGTTGTATTCAAGGCCGGTGGCGTGCGTCATGTGGTGCTTAGCGGTGGCAAGCAAAACCCATTGCGGACAGTTTCACACCTGGGCTTGGTGAATGGTGATCGCATACCGGGAGCGATCAAATCAATTGATGCCAAGACCGTGCTTATCGATACGGTGTATGGGGGTGAATTGCGGGTCCCACGCGATGCGGTGTCATTGCTTGCGCCCAATCCTTTTGGTGGACGGTTGCATTATCACGGACCCTTTGCCGAAGATGAGTGGAAGGTGTCGAAGTCGGATTCGGTGGTCGCTGCGGCGGCTGATGCCAAGCCATCTACGGAGGATGGAAATTGGGTGTTTTCGGGCGCGGCATGGTACTGGCGCGGTGAGCGTGGCAGTGGTGCGCTTTATCGCGAGTCGTGCATGCCGGAGCGCTCGGTATTAAAGTTTGATTTGGCATGGAAGAGCCGACTTGATTTGGCGGTTGGCTTTCATTTGGATTTTGCCAAGCCTAAGGAAAATGACGAACCGCGACGACGCCTCGTTACATTGGGCGAGGCTGATGTGGCCGAATTCGCGCGCTTATGTGGAAATGGTTACATCCTCCAACTTTATCCTAACTATGTGATGCTTTACCGTTGCGCTGTCGATGATGACGGCAGTCCAAAGCTAGAGCGTTTTCAATCGGGCAACCTCAGCTCACGCATGAATGACTCGGGGCGTACGAGCATTGAGATTCGCAGTCATCTCGCGGAAGGTTACTTTTCTTTGTTCATCGACGGTGAGTTCGCCATGCAGTGGAGCGAGGCAGGCATGCTTGATGACGAGAATGGCAGGAAACGCAGCTCGGGTGGGGGAGTCGCATTTGCTGCGCATGGTGAAAATATCTCCATGCGAATTTCCGACATCATGGTTTCCGAGTGGAATGGTATGCCAGACTCTGCCCGCAGCATGGAGACTGAGGATCAGGATGTGGTGTTGATGGTCGACGGGGTTGATCGATATTCGGGCAGGGTGCTTAGCCTTGATGAAAGCGGCAAACTCACACTCGAGGCGAGACATGGTAGTTTTGCGTTTCCCTTGAAAGATGTGGCGGAAATTCGCTTTGCGAAAAATCGCCTCGCGCGAAAGGAGGAGGATGGTTCCACTGCATCGATGGCGGTCAGATTCAGCCCGATGGGAGTGATCAGCGGTCGGCCTGTTTCCGGTAACGACGATAAAATTGAAATCATGCACCCGCTTTTGGGGTCTTGCGGTTTATCGCTCAAGTCGGCGGCGATGTTAGATTTTGATGGCAGCAAGCATGCGGTTGATGATTGGGACGATGAATTTTGATGTTAGATTTTTGCTATGGGTCAGTGCGCTTGTAGGTATGGCAGGCGCAGGGATGACCCGTGCTGATGTGGTGACCCTGACAAGTGGGGCTCAGCGATTGACCGGAGTTTTGAAGTCGATCGACGGCGAAGGAACGATGGAACTGCAAAGCGATTTGTCGCGCGAGCCGCTGCGGGTGCGAGGGGCGATGGTGGAGAATGTCAAATTTGCAGTGACCGAAGCAGAGGCGGATTTGCCATCAGTGAAGCTCGAATTGGTCAACGGCGATGTGATTCCTTGCGAGATTGTTGAGATCAATACTGAAGCATTGATGGTGGACTCATCAGCCCTTGGCAAATTGCGCATAGAGCGTCGTCATGTGGCGACGATGAAGCTCGCTGCGCGTGGAAAGCATCTAGTATACAAAGGGCCGATTGATGACAACGATTGGAAGCGCGCGAATGATGGGCAGGCAGGATGGAAATTCAACAATGGCGATTTGGTTGCGCAGGGTCAGGCTCATTCTCAGCGCGAGATTGGATTTCCAGAGCGCTTCGATCTGAAATTCGAACTGGGATGGGAAAAAAACAAAGTGCCAAGTTTTCAGTTGTTTTTTTGCGATCCTTTGGTCGCTGCGGGCGAGAGATGCGATCGTTATTATTTGCAATATGGATCAGCTGGCATGGAGCTGAAGCGAGAGTCCTACAAGGATAGGCGTTACACGACCATTGCATCCGTCAATCAGTGGCCTAGGAATCGCGTGATCAAGGGATGGATGGATGCTGAGATGATGGCTTTTGACTGGGGTGATCAAAATCGCACTAGCCAGAATACGTCTGATCAAAAACTACTTGTTGAGTTGCAGGTGGACCGACGGAGTTCGACTTTCAGGTTGATGCTCAACGGCAAACTTCAGGGGGAATTTAGGGATCCTGTCGGGTCGGCGCCGAAAGGTGCTGGCATGGCAATAGTAAGTCAGGCTGCCGATGGGGTGACGCAAACGCTTCGCGGAATCGAGATTGTTGAAGGTGAGGCGCCGCTCGTGAGTGCTCACGACGAGCGGTTGGTCACGGAAGATCGTGATAGTCTGATTACTCGTCAGAACGAGCGCTGGACCGGTGAGTTGTTGGGAATGTCCGTCGAGGACAAAGGGCATGTGCTGCGGTTCAAGAGTGATTTTGGTGAAAGGCTGATCAAGTTGCCTGAGGCGGATGCATCGGCCGTTTATTTTGGGCAGAAGCGCGAGGCTGAATCACTGCCGAACAAGATCATGTATCTCATGCGTCAAGCGGATGGGGGCGTTCTTCGGGTTGCGTCCTGCCGTTTTGCGGAGGATGTCGCAACGGTGGATCATCCTTTGTTGGGAGTACTGAATCTGGGTCGGGGTCAATTGCGTTCGATCGAAAAGGTGACATCAAACAAAGCCAAGAGCATGACCGAATGAAGATGTTATTGCATGGCATAACGGCGCTGCTTCTTTCCCTTGTTGGGGGAATGGCATCGGTGTCGGCAGGTGATGCGGAAATTCTTTTCACCAATGGTGATCGTCTCACTGGATCTCTTGAGTCCATGGCGGTTGATCAACTGATGTGGAATTCTCCCGCGCTTGAAAAAGCCACAGCATTTCCGATCGCTAAAATTGACCAGGTTCGAATGCCTGAAAATCCTGGTGCAAGTTCGAATGGCAGCGAGTTGATTCTCGAGTTAAGCAATGGCGATGTCGTGAGAGGAAAACTGGTTGCGCTGGATGATCAGGCAGTGGTGCTGGACACACCCTTTGGCGGCCGTATGTCGTTCAATCGGGCGATGATTACCAGTGCTCGGATCGAAACGGTTGCCGACTTGTTGTATCGCGGGCCAACAAGCATGGACGGTTGGCGTCAAAGCGCGGAAAGACAGACATGGATTTATGGCGGGTCGGCTTTTCGCTCCTCGGGAGTAGGGGGCATTGGTCGCGATGATCTATTGCCTCTAACGTGCGCGGTGTCTTTCCGGCTTGATTGGAAAGGCGATTCCTGTAACATGAAGATATTGATATTTGTGCGTGATGTGGAAAGCGAAGAGGCGAATGAGGGATATGAATTGACGATTCAGCGCGGAAGCTACCGGCTTAAAAAATGTTCGACGCAAAACTATTTGGGAATAGGCAGCTCATCCATACTTTCAATGGCCAACAAGGCGAAGGTTGAGATCCGTGCAAGCCTACAGACGGGGCTCCTTTGTTTGTACATCAATGATAAGCTTTGCGAGAAGTGGCAGGATGCGGATTTTAAGAAGGAAGTCTTTGGCAGTGGCC
>JBEEOX010000135.1:0-5055 GCA_041191425.1 Verrucomicrobiota bacterium
ACCTTCCCATCAGCTCGACGGGTCACTTGCTCGTGGCGCAGCAACTTATGGGCATTGGCTCGGGAGGTCAGGCAGCAAAAGCCGCGGCCGATGCCTTCGCGATTTGCATCCAGGGTGGTGCGATCCTTGCCGTACTTGGCCTCTACCGCAAGAGGGTCATGGGGGTGATCCGCGGCATGCTTGGCAGCGATCGCGATGGTTTGAGGCTCGGGTTGGCGCTCATCGCTGGATTTATTCCCGCGGCGGTATTTGGCCTCATGTTCGACGATTGGATTGAGTCGAAACTCTTCGGCATGTGGCCGGTTATCTTCGCGTGGATCGTTGGCGGTGTGCTGATTCTTGCCGCAGTGGCGTGGCGAAAAAAAAATCCGGCGCGGTCTGGCGGATGCGATTTGCGCGAGCTGACATGGAAGCTGGCATTGATCATCGGCCTGTTGCAATGCGTTGCGATGTGGCCGGGGACGAGCCGCAGTCTGATGACGATTGTCGGCGGCCTGCTGGTCGGTTTGTCGGTGACGGCGGCGGTGGAGTTTTCATTTTTGCTTGGCGTGCTCACGCTCACGGCGGCGACGGCCAAGAAGGCCGTGTGGCCGGTGGAGGGGATTGATCCCGCTTACGATGTGTGGTTTGGCGGTGCGAAGCTGATGTGGGACACCTACGGAGCGATGCCGATCATGGTCGGCGTTGCCGCTGCCACGATCTCGGCGGCGCTGGCGGTGAAGTGGCTGGTGTCTTATTTGCAAAGCCACGGACTCTCGCTCTTCGCTTGGTATCGCATTGCGATTGGCCTTGCGATTGCCGTGGTGATCGCCTTGGGCTGGATCAGTGCTTGAGCAAATTTATTTCTAACAGAAACGCACCATGTCCTTGAGGTATTGGCCCCAGAGGAAAAGGAGTCCGCGTGTTGAGTAGCGGAAGTGACCGTCGCCGGCGTGCTTGATGATGCCGCAGGCGAGGTTGTGTTGAATCTGCCGGCGCATTTCCTCTTCGACGGATTCTTCGATTCGCTCCGGGTCTGGGATCCGCAGTTCATGCAGCGGAATTTTTTTCATTTCGAGATAAGCGCGGTGGTCGCGAAGGATTTCGTGAAAGCATTTTTTTCCGCAGGGCACATGGTTCCAGGAGACTTCCGGCGGGCAGCGCAGAGTGGATGCAAAGGGGAAATTCGTCGTGCGCCAGATGCGTCCTTCGCCGTCGTGCGAGGTGATGGAGATGAAGGCGAAAACCACATCGCTTTGTTCACAGAGACATACCGCTGATACCGCACGCTCCTCGGGGTGCCAGAAGAGACTGAAAAATTGACGCATACCGGCCCAGTCCCATCCGCAGTCGGAAACATGATCGAAGCCCGCCTCCTCCATGGCCATAGCCGCTTCGGATGCGTTCGGGAAATAGGCCGGATTGGGAATCGGTCGACGGCTCAAGCGGTTCTCGACGGGTAGCCGCAGTCGGCTGATCCGCGTCAGCAATTCAACCCACGGCATGAATGCCCACATGGCCGCGCCTGCCAAACCACCCAGCCAGCTATCGGTGAGAAAATAGACCAGCAGGAAACTCGCCGTGACATAGGCCATGGCACCCATTCGGCGCATCATGCGTCGACGCGAGGCCCGCAAGGCCACCGCCAACATCACCATTCCCAAAACCATCAGGGTCGCTCGCATGAATCACCAATTTCTCCGATGGATGCAGCAGGGCACATCCGCAACACGATTTCCATGCCTCTCGCCTGCACGCAAGAGCTTGTTGCCTAGTAGGCCTCATTTGCGTCATTTTTGCGATATCTGCCGTTGATTGCCCTCAATCCCGCCTTGCCACCGACCCGAAAACGAGGCATAGCCCCGCCTCCTCACCGCAAGGCCCCCATATTCCATGTCCCTCAATATCCGCAACCTCGCCATCATCGCTCACGTCGACCACGGGAAGACCACCCTCGTCGACCAACTCCTGCAGGCAGGCGGGACCTACCGTGAAAACCAGGCCGTCACCGAACGTGCCATGGACTCGATGGACCTCGAGCGTGAGAAGGGCATCACCATCAAGGCCAAGAACACCTCGGTCCACTGGGAAGGTCACACGATCAACATCGTTGACACCCCGGGTCACGCCGATTTCGGCGCCGAGGTCGAGCGCGTGATGAAGATGGTCGACGGCGTGCTGCTGGTGGTCGATGCCTTTGGCGGACCTCAAGCGCAGACGCGCTTTGTTTTGCGCAAGGCGCTGGCGGAAGGACTCAAGCCGATCGTCGTGATCAACAAGATCGACCGCCCGCTCGCCGATCCGCTCAAGGTTCGCGATCAGGTGCTGGAGCTTTTCCTCGACCTTGATGCGACTGAAGACCAGTTCAACGCGCCCTTCGTTTACGGTTCGGCGCGCGACGGGTATTTCATGGATCATCCCGATGATGAGAAAAAGGACTGCATTCCGCTTCTTAAGAAAATCGTCGAGTTCATTCCCGAGCCGCAGGCCGATCCTTCCGCGCCATTTTCGATGCTCGTTTCGAACATCGAGTGGGACGATTATGTCGGCCGTGTCGCGGTCGGCAAGGTGCTCGGTGGCAGCGTGAAAAAAGGCGACACGGTTTGGCTGCTGCGCAAAGACGGCACCAAGCAGCAATCGAAGGTGATGAAAACCTTCAGCTACTCGGGTCTTGCGACGCATGACTCGGAAGGCGGCACCGCAGGTGGCATCGTCGGAGTGGCGGCGGGCATCGAGAGTGTCGACATCGGTGAAACGCTTGCTGGTTCGCCGGATGTGCAGGCGCTGCCATTTGTCGAGATCGATCCGCCGACCGTGCAGATGCAATTTTCGATCAACGACGGACCACTTGCCGGCAAGGAAGGCAAGCATGTCACTTCGCGCGCGATTCGCGAGCGCCTGATGCGCGAGTTGAAGACCAACATTTCCATTCAGGTTGAAGACACCGATCTCTCGGGCGTGTTCAATGTTTCCGCGCGCGGTGCGATGCAGATCGCGGTGCTAGTCGAGCAAATGCGCCGCGAGGGATTCGAGGTCTGTGTTTCAAGGCCGATGGTGATCTACCGTCGCGACGATGGGGGCAAGTTGCTCGAGCCATTCGAGACACTCTACGTCGAGGCGCCGGGCGATTATACTCAGGGCATTCTCAAGTCGCTCGCCAACCGCAAGGGTTTGATGGAACACATGGACACCGAGCCGAGCGGACGCACCTTCATTCAAGCGGTGATTCCAACGCGCGGCCTCATCGGTTTCGAAACCGAACTGGTCAACCTCACCTCCGGTCACGGCATCATGAGCCACCTTTTCAAGGAATACAGCGAGTACGCTGGCGAAATCACCACCCGCACGACCGGTACGCTGGTCTCGATGGATTCGGGGGCCGCCACGACCTATTCGCTGCAAGCGCTCGAAGAACGCGGCATCCTTTTCGTCGGCCCCAACGATGCGGTCTACGCCGGCATGCTCGTCGGTGAAAACCCGCGCGTCGGCGACCTGCCGGTCAACCCGGTGAAGGAAAAGCACCTCGACAACATGCGTTCGTCGGGCAAGGACAAGACCTCGAAGCTCACGCCGCCGATCCGATTTTCACTCGAGCGCGCAATCGAGTACATCGACAGCGACGAGCTCGTCGAAGCCACCCCGCAAAATATTCGCCTGCGCAAGCGCATCCTCGATGCCAACGCCCGCAAGCGCGCGCAGAAGGGTGTGGAGGATCGCAGCAATCGCGGCTGATTTCCCGCCTTGCGGCACTGCGCCGAGCTTGAGTAATTTTTTACCTCACATCCCCCGAACGCCATGGCCAACAAAGATGTCACCGACCCTGCCCGCATGGAGAAGATCGTCTCGCTGTGCAAACGCCGCGGATTCATTTTCCAAGCGGGCGAACTTTACGGCGGCCTCAACGGATGCTGGGACTTCGGCCCGCTCGGCGCGGAATTGAAGCGCAACCTCAAGGACTACTGGTGGCGCAAGACCGTGCAGGAGCGCGATGATGTGGTCGGCATGGATGGCTCGATTCTCACGATGGAGCAGGTGCTCGTTTCCTCGGGCCATGTCGGTGGATTCAGCGATCCGATGGTCGATTGCAAGACCTGCAAGGGCCGCTTCCGCGCGGACAACCTTGAATCATCCCAGTGCAAGGAAAAGCCCAGCGTTTGCCCGGGTCAGTCTCCGAAGTGCGAACTCACCGAACCGCGTCAGTTCAACCTGATGCTGCAAACCAATTTCGGTGCAACCGGCGAGCAGATCGCCTACCTGCGCCCGGAGACTGCGCAGTCGATTTTCGTGCAGTACAAAAATGTGCTCGATTCCAACCGCGTGAAGTTGCCCTTCGGCATCGCACAGATCGGCAAGTCGTTCCGCAACGAGATCAACCCGCGCAACTACATCTTCCGCTCGCGTGAGTTCGAGCAAATGGAGATCGAGTACTTTTGCCACCCGGATGACGGCATGCGCCTCACCGACGAGTGGCTTGAGGAGCGCCTGAAGTTTTACGAGGAGATCGGCATCCCGCGCGCCAAGCTTCACATCCTCGATGTGCCCGATGGCGATCGCGCGTTTTACTCGAAGAAGACCTACGATATTGAATACGAATTCCCCTTCGGCGTGCAAGAGCTCGAGGGTGTCGCTTACCGCACCGATTACGATCTTGGCGTGCACCAGAAGGGTGCGGGCAAGCCGCTCGAATACTTCGACGAGGAGACCAAGCAGAAATTCCTGCCGCATGTCGTCGAGCCCTCCGCTGGATGCGACCGCACCCTGCTAGCGCTCATCTGCGAGGCCTTCGACGAAGAGACGCTCACCGACGAGAAAGGCAATGCCGATGTCCGCACAGTGATGCGCTTCAAGCCCGCGATGGCACCGGTCAAAGCTGCCATTTTCCCACTGCTCAAAAAGAACGCCGAGCAAGTCGCGATCGCCAAGAGCATCCAGAAGAAACTCCAAGCCTGGATGAATGTCGCCTACGACGACTCTGGCGCCGTCGGCCGCCGTTATCGTCGTCAGGACGAAATCGGCACGCCCTTCTGCATCACGGTCGATTTCGAAACGCTCGGCGAAAGTGGTGATGAAATCAAA
>JBEEOX010000136.1:0-5007 GCA_041191425.1 Verrucomicrobiota bacterium
ACGGATCATGGCGCGTTCCTCATCGGTGTGACCTGTCGTACCAATGACCAGCCTCTTGCCATGTTTCAGCGCTGCTTCGACCACTTGCGCGGTAAACGAATGAACGGTGAAGTCGATGATGCAATCGGCCTTTTGCACGGCGGCGTCGAGGTCCTGGCCGACATCGTGGGTGGCGGTGACACTTGAGTCCGGATCGGCGGCGGCGGCTTGCATGAGGGCTTGGCCCATGCGGCCGGATTGTCCTGTGATGAGTAGGTTGGGCATGCGGGTCGGGTGTTGATGGCGAAGTGGATGGGTCAGTCTTCCCAAATCATATTCTTGAGTCGAATTTGTTCGGCGCGTTGTTTTGCTTCCTCCGCGCGTGGGCCCTTGAATGATGCGATCTTACGAGCACAGGCGATGGCAGCCTGCCAACGTTGATGTTTTTCGCAAAGTGCGAGTGCGCGAAATCCACAAAGCTCGAAGTAGTTCCAGTCAGCTGGAGCTTGATCGGTTTCCAGCACCGAGTGGTAGGCGCGCAGGGCTTGCTGTTCGTTTTCGCCTGGGCTCTGAGGTTTGTCGGGAAGTTGTTCGAGGATCCTGCCACGCAGGTATTGGAGTCGACTGTGGTGGGGTGATTGATGGTCGATGCCCACCAAGAGCAGGTCATAAATTTCAAGTGCATCCGTGAGCGCTTCAGGTTGCGCAAGGCTCAAGGTTTGCAAGGCATCACCAAGCAGCAGTCCACAGGTTTTGTGAATTGGATCGTTTTTCTGCAGCGATGAAAACCACGGACGAAGCAAATTAACTGCATCCTCGGCCTGATTCATGTCGATCATGAGTCGGGCCATTTCCAGTTTGGCCACCGATGCGAGCGGCGAGTCGGACTCGGTTGCCTTTTTGAAAAGGATCAATGCCTCTTGGCGTGATTGCGGGGTCTGCACAAGAGCGGCCGATTGGGCGGCCAGCAACCAGGCGGCTTGGGCGGGTGAGGGGTCGGTGCTGGTGGCTGCGAGTTTTTCGAACACGAGTCGCGCGTCGTTGTAGCTACGGGACTCGAAGTGGGCGCGTCCCAGCAAGAGCGCGGCGTCGCCCGCTAGTGGATCGGCAGGAAATTCGGTGAGCAACGCGTTCGCATTGGCAATGACCGCAGGCAGATCATTTGAGGCGGATGAAATGCGCAGCTTGAGCCACGCGAGTTGCACAGGCGCGACCGCTTGCTCGGTGCCGGCTAGTTTGGTGAGTTCATCGAGTGCGCTTTGAGCGTGGGCAAGATCGGGCGGTGATTGATCGAGCGCAGCGTGGGCACTGGCGATGCGGGCCTCGTTGACACGTGGGTGTTGCGGATTGTTGGAAATGAATTCCGCGAGGGCCCGAGTTTTTTCAGGCGATGACTTTGCGGCCATCGCGCGTTCGAGTTTCAGGTCCTCGCTGAGTGCTGGATCTTCGATGTTGGCGATGGTAGTGAATGAGCTTGCGTCCCGCTTTTCATCCATGGTCATCGAGACGAGCGAATTGAAGCGCGCGTTGACTGAATTTTCATCTTCGAGTTCTTGTGCGGCCACATCGAAAAGTTTGGCTGCGGAGCCTGCGTCACCTTTTTTGTAGGCCTCCATGGCTTCGAGAAATGCCGCTTCACCTCGTTGCGACGAAAGATTCGAATTCTCACGAAGCACGGTGAGCGTGTGCATGGCCTGATCGACGGCGCCCGCTGAGAGCTGGCGTTTGGCCATCATCAACAACGCGTGATTGGCGATCGGGTGATCAGAAAACTCCGCGCGAAGTCGGTTGCAAAGTCGGCGCGATTCAGCAAGCGCGGCCGTAGAGCCATTGCGGTCGAGCGCGAGGGCGCGGATGTAGATCGCGTGGGCGACCACAGCTTCGCGCGGTTTGGCCGATGGCCATGCGGCTTCGCACGCGGCCTCCTCGGTGGAGACAAGTCCTGTTGGATCAATTTCGCCGAGCTTGGTCCATGGCTCGAGTTGCACGAGGATCGGGTCATCAACGAGCGGTTTCTCTGGCAGCATTTTTTCAATGCGTTGAAATAATGCGCCGAGTTGGGGCGAGTTTGGATGATCGCCGATAAAGGAAATCATGAATGCCAATGCAGCCGTGGGACCTTCAGAAGCGCTCAAGGCATCAGTCAATCCGAGCGCGGCCGAGTGAAACTGGCGAAGGGTGAGGCCTTGTGGTTGATTGATGAGAGATTTGAAAATTTCAGCAGCGGCCGATTGTTGGTTTTCCGCGAGCTTGAGGTGGGCGTCGAGAAGTTTGGCGCGAGCCTGCAATTTCTCGGGATAGGATTCGATCGACGCCAAGCGCTTGCGTGCCGCATCGATTTGTTTTGTGTCGATGAGAATCTCAACTTCGCGCAAGAGGAGTTCAGCGGCTTGCAATGGGTTGACCGAATTTTGAAGGCCCGCGAGGATCGCGAGTGCGGCGTTGGTTTGGCCGAGGGAGAGCTGGAGGTTGGCGAGGCTGACCGCTGTTTCGTATCGGTGAGGAGTATCGGGTTTTTCGATCAGCGGTGCGAGTTGGGTAATCGCATCGGCGATGCGTCCGCTGGCGGCGAGGGCCTGAGCTTTCCAAAACGCTTGTTCCGGGTGATTGCGAACGAGCGATTGATCGAGCAACTCGAGGGCCTTGGAAGATTTGCCGGCGCGGATCCATGCCTCGGCCAAACCGATGGCGGCGTCGGCAGTTTGTTCGGGCTTGAGCTTGGCGTTTTGCAGGCTGAGCTCGTAATGATAGGCGGCAATTTCCCAGAGTCCGGCCGCGAGTGACTCATCGCCTATGCGCAGATCGTCCGGCGCGTCCTGGCCTCGGACGGGAGCGCTGGCCAGCGCGAGCATGATGGGCAGGATCGACCGCAGTTGCATTTCGTCGCGCCTATCCTTGCACCACTTTGCGGGTGTGGCCAGTCCCGATGACCGGAAATGTGTCGATGGCTAAACTCTCGCGAGCAGCAAAATTGAACCCTATTTTTTAAGGATATTGCGAAGGTCGGCGACCGAAAGCGAGAGGGTATTGGCGGCTTTTTTGAGGTCGCCATCGGCGAGTTCGACGACGCGTCCGGCGATTTCGTGGCTGACCCATTCGAGCAGGTCCTCGCTGGCTGGCGCGAGGTTGATCAGTTGGTCGATCGCATTGCCGAGCAGGGCGGGCGACTTGCCGGGGATGGAGGCGAGCGGGATATCGGCGGGCAGTAGAATGTTCGAAGTCGCGAGCGCGCAGGCGCGGGCGATGGTGTTTTCGAGTTCGCGCACATTGCCCGGCCAGGTATGCGACTGCAAAAGGTTCACCGCTTCGGCGGTGAGGCGGATGCGTGCCATGCCATTCTTGCGCGTGATGCGTTGCAGGAAAAATTCCGCGAGCAATGGGATGTCCTCGAGGCGTTCGCGAAGGGCAGGGATGCGGATCTCGACGACATTGAGTCGATAGTAGAGGTCCTCGCGGAAGCGGCCCGCGGCGACTTCTTCGGCGAGATTCTTGTGCGTCGCGGCGATGATGCGCACATCGGTGCTGAGATTTTCATTCGAGCCGACGCGCGAAAATGATCCGTCCTGCAAGACGCGCAGCAGTTTCACTTGGATGCCAAGCGGCATGTCGCCGATCTCGTCGAGGAAAAGCGTGCCGCCATCGGCTTGTTCGAAGCGTCCGGCCCGGCGGGCGATCGCACCAGTGAACGAACCTTTTTCATGTCCGAACAATTCGCTCTCGAGAAGGTTTTCGGGAATCGCGCCGCAGTTGATGGTGATCATCTCCTTGTGGTGGCGCGGGCTGTATTCGTGGACAGCTTTGGCAACCAACTCCTTGCCCGTGCCGCTTTCACCGGCGATGAGAACGGGTGCGTCCGATCGTGCGACGCGGCCAACCATTTTGAAAACTCCTTGGAGCGCGCGCGAAATGCCGATCATTTTGACGCGGCCATCGTTCTTGGGAAGTTCTGCCGCCGGCTTGCCTGCGCTGCGGCGTTCCTCACGCATTTGCATGGCCGACTCAACGACCGTTCGCAATTCGAATGCGAGCGATTCCTTGCGCAGCACATCATGGGCACCGCGCTGGGTCGCTTCGATGATTTGACCGGTGCTGGGAAAGCCCGCGGTGAGGATCACCATGGTGCTCGGACTGTGCTGAAGAACGCGGCCAAGCAGTTCCATGCCATCGAATGGCTCGAGTTCCATCGCTGCGACCACCACCCCGACTGGGGTTTTTTCGACAACCTTCAAGGCGTTGGCGGCATTGTCGCAGCGCAGGATTTTGAGGTTTTTTGCCGCCAAATGCTTCGTCGCCCAATCGAGGTAATCCAGATCGGGATCGACGAGCAGCAAGGTGTCTTCCTGAACAGCGTCGGACATCGGCGGGGCATCATCTTTCCTACATCGCGCCGTTGAATGCACGCAAAAAAGTACCCCTCGTTTGAACGAGGGGCACGAAAGTCACAGCTCCTGTTTTGTTGTGTGCTCGTTTTATCCGCCGCGTTGTGAGGTGACTCAGACGCGGCGGGAAATTTGCATCAATGCAGATGCAACTCAAAACGCTCGGTGACCGCTTTGGCATCGGGCGTGGTTTTGATCATGAGGATGACTGGAACATGGGCACCAGCGGGAAGTGCTTTGTCGGCGATGAGCACATTCGCATCGGCGTCCTTGCCTTTGGCAAAAGCGAGCTTGGTTGGTGACGAGCGTTCGCCGGCGATGCCGCTGATGCTTTCTTCAGAAAGGGCGATGACTTTGTTGTCCTTGTCGATGAAAATGATGCGAGCTTTGCGTTGTTTGTCGACGGTGACCTCGATCGAGAATCCCGCTTTGGATTCAATGACATGGCCGCCGTTGGGTCCTTTGGTGACGTGGTCTTCGTGTTTGTGTTCTTTTTTGCCGTGATCGTGATCATGATCGTGATCTCCGTCGGCAAAAGCCAGAGGGCTGGCGATCAGGGTGAGGATCAGGGTGGTGGTCAGTTTCAGTTTGGTTTTCATGATTTCAGTTGTGTTGGTTGTTCGCGAATGAGGTTTATTCAATGGGTGGC
>JBEEOX010000137.1:0-4977 GCA_041191425.1 Verrucomicrobiota bacterium
CTTGCCCGCCAAGGCCTCGCCGATGCCATTGGTCTTGGCGCAACCTTCGACAAATTTCCCCCGCTCCTTGGCCATCTTCTCCGGGTCCTTCTTGCCCATCGCGCGCCGCAAAAGGTCGGCACCACCGAGCGTGTATCCCGCGAGCAACTTGGCGGCGTTCTGCACCTGCTCTTGGTAGATCATCACCCCATAGGTGTTGCCGCAAACCTGCTCGAGCAGCGGATGCTCGTACATCGCTTTCTTGCGACCCTTCTTGACCTCGATCATCTGATCGATGAACTGCATCGCACCCGGACGATAGAGCGCGAGCAAGTCGATGATGTCGTCGATCTTCTCAATCTGATACTTGCGACAGGTCTCGACCATACCGCCCGACTCGAGCTGGAAGACGCCCATCGTCTCACCGCGGTTGAGCAGGTCAAAGGTCGCCTGATCATCCAAGGGCACATCTTCGATGCGGAAACTCGGCTTCACCGAGCGGATGTGCTCGACCGCTTCTTGGATCACCGTGAGGTTGCGCAGACCGAGGAAATCCATTTTCAAAAGCCCCACCTCGGTGATCGCTCCCATGTCGTACTGCGTCACCACTTCACCCTCATTGCCACGCGTGAGCGGCACATGGTCATCCAGCGAACGATCGCCGATCACGATACCCGCCGCGTGGATGCCAACATTGCGGTTGAGTCCTTCAAGCGCCAGCGCGTAGGTCCACGCGTCCTGATAGGTCGACGAGGCTTCGATCGTTTCACGCAACTCGGTATTTCGATCCCACTCGCGCGCCAGAATCGAATCGCCAAAATTGTCCTTCTCGTCCTTGTCGAGCGGTTTGGCATCGATCATTTTGGAAAGCCGATCCCCTTCGGAATAAGCCAAGCCCATCACGCGCGCGACATCGCGGATCACGCTCTTCGCGCCCATCGTGCCGTAGGTGATGATGTGCGAAACACAGCGCTCACCGTATTTTTTGCGCACATAGTCAATCACCTCGGGACGACGCGACTGACAGAAGTCGATGTCAACGTCAGGCGGGCTGACGCGTTCGGGATTGAGGAAGCGCTCGAACAACAAACCAAACTTGAGCGGGCAAATGTCGGTGATCCCCAAGGCATAAGCGACAAGCGAACCCGCCGCCGATCCGCGCCCAGGCCCCACCGGAATGTTTTGCTCGCGCGCCCAACGGATGAAGTCTGCGGTGATCAAGAAGTAGGACGCGAAGCCAAGCTGATTGATCACGCCCGCTTCGTACTCCAGACGACCAGCGATGTCGGGATCCGCCGCTTTTTCCGAGCCATAGCGCGAAACCAATCCTTCCTTGCAAAGCCGCATCAGGTACTCCTCGCGCGGACTGCCATCGGGCGTTCCGAACTGCGGGTACTTTTCCGACGAAGTCGAATCAAGCTTCAACTCGACATTGCAGCGCTCAGCAATTTCCAAAGTCGCATCACAGGCTTCAGGCAAGTCGGCGAAGATCGCGCGCATTTCCTCGGGCGATTTGAAATACACCTCCGATGAATATCGCATGCGGCTCTCGTCGATGAGCTGATGCCCGGTACCGATGCAGATCATCACATCATGCGCGTCGTGATCCTTGCGATCGAGGAAGTGCACATCATTCGCTGCGACTGGCTTGAGTCCGAACTCCCTGGCGAGCTTGAGCAGCATCGGATTGACCTTCCGCTGCGCCTCCATCCCATGGTCGTGCATTTCCACATAGGTGTTGGCAGCGCCAAAAATCTCCACCAACTCGGCCAGCGTCTCACGCGCCTTGGCCTCGTCACCCGCAAGCAACCACTCGTTTACTGGTCCTGAGATGCAGCCAGTGAGACAGATCACTCCTTTGGAAAATTCGCGCAAGGCGGCGCGATCGACTCGCGGCTTGCCGTAATAAGATCCTTCAAGATGACCCTTGGAAACGAGTTTGCTCAAATTTGCCCAGCCCTCGTTGTTCTCGGCCAAAAGGGTCAAATGCGTCGCCCGCTTGCGCCCGACGACTTCCTTTTTTTCCTCCATCGAAAATGGTGCGAGGTAGATCTCGCAGCCAAAGATTGGCTTTACCCCCGCCTTCTTGCACTTCTGATAAAACTCCACCGCCCCAAACAAATTGCCGTGATCGGTCATCGCCACCGCAGGCATGCCCATCGCAGCCGCACGCTTGGCCAGATCGCCGGTGCGGATCATCCCATCCAATAGGGAAAATTCCGTGTGAAGATGCAGGTGAACAAAAGAATCGGACATTGGGCGGGCCACCAAGCTACCCACCACCCCGACGAGCGCAAGCGGCGGATGAAAACTCGAGGTGATTTTCAATTTCCACCCGTCACTGCAGCACGCCCGCCTTGCATCCATCGGTATCCAAGCACCCATGTGAGCAGTGCCATCGGATAGGCAAAAACGAGACCCAGCACCAAGGCGAGCAACCCTGCGAGCAGCACCAAAAAATCCTACAAAAAACTGGCCACATTAACATAATCTATTAGGCTACACACCTTCATCAAATTTACCATTTAGACAAACAAGCCCCCAATGAACCCGGAACCAAGCTCATCACCGCCGATGAAAGCCGCAAATGCAGTTATTGCCGGACCGCGTTTCTTAGCGAAACTAGTAGATTTGACAATCGTGCTTGGATTTAGTTATTTAGTCTTCCATTCAGCATCTGCTAAAATTGGATATATAGGCTTAATTGTAAGCTGGCTACTCTACAATTGGTTAATGGTTGCCAGGTACGGGGCTACTCTTGGCAAGATGATCGTCGGCGCCGTCGTTGTCTCTAACAACGATTCACCATGCGAATGGTGGAGATCACTAGCCCGGGTACTCTTTGAATATTTTTATCTCATCCCTTTAGTCTGGATAATCAGCGTAATTATTTTCCTATTCGACAAAGGGAATCGCTCACCACTTGACCACACCGTCGGCACCAGAGTCGTGGAGCGTCGCAATATAACACAGTTTTCAAAGCAAGAACGCTTAAACATCACCAAAAGCGTCGGCATTCGTCTGGTTTTGTGCGCGCTTTCATCCTTAATAAGTGGATATATTTTAGTAACAGAGGGTATCGGCCTTAATTGGGATCAATTAGCCATAGGACTTGCTCTCGGCGCTGCATGGTCTGTCGTGATTTTATTTTTAACCCCTTTTTTAGCACGTATTTTATGGAAATTTCTACTTAACAGGCTTACAGAACTCTCTCAAGCAGTAAGAGGAAATAAGTAGAATGCTCCATAGCTAATTAGCCGCTCTACATTTAGATTTTCACAGCCCATTTTCACCTTGCCACCAGCGTTCCCGCATCGATAAATTTGAGCACCATGAAATCAAAACTTCTGATCGCATTGTCAGCCACCATTCTCTTCAGCTCCTGCGCGCAGGACAGCATCACCGGCGATACTTACTCGCGTGGTGAAGCGGGCCGCGCCCAAGCCGTACAAACCGGTCGCATCACCTCCATCCGCCCAGTGAAAATTGAAGGCGGCAGCGAAGGTGGCGCTCTCGCGGGTGCGATTGCAGGCGGCTTCCTTGGCAGCAACATCGGTGGTGGACGCGCATCGAACACGGCAGGCGCTGTCGGTGGCGCTCTTGTCGGTAGCGCCATTGCCTCGCACGCGCAGCAGGCGATGACCTCACGCCGCGGTATTGAAATTTCCGTGCGACTCGACAACGGCGGATCCGTGGCCATCGTGCAAGAGGTCAACCCACGCGAGAATTTCTCGGTCGGCGACCGCGTCCGCATCATCAGCTCCGGCGGCCGTTCGCGCGTGTCTTACTGATTATCGCCCGCACGAATCTCAAACCCATGCCCCCACCGCTTCGGCGCTGGGGGCTTTTTCGTTTATAGACACTCGCCTCTTTCCACTTGGCCCGCGCGCGGTTTGCGCTTAGTGGATGCGGACTTGAGCGCGAACTTTTCCCTCCTTGCGACCGACCCCGCCAGCTCCGCGCGACGCGGTGTCCTGTGCCTGCCCCACGGCACGGTCGAGACGCCGATCTTCATGCCGGTCGGTACCCAGGGTTCGGTCAAGACCCTCCATCCGCTCGAACTCGAGCAACTCGGCGCGCAGATCATCCTCGGCAACACCTACCACCTATGGCTGCGCCCCGGGCATGAGCTCATCCGCGAGATGGGCGGACTCCATGGCTTCACCACCTGGCAAAAACCATTTCTAACAGACTCAGGCGGATTCCAGGTCTGGTCGCTGGCCAAGCTCCGCAAAATCACCGAAGAGGGTGTCCGTTTTCAAAACCATCTCGACGGATCGAAAATGCTGCTCACGCCCGAGCTGAGCATGGAAATTCAAGCCGCGCTCGGATCCGACATCGCGATGCTGTTTGACGAGTGCCCGCCCTACCCCTGCGACGAAGCCTACGCCGCCCGCTCGCTTGCCCTCACCACCCGCTGGGCCCGCCGCTGCAAGGATTGGATCGACACCCACCAACCGATGTCGGGCAGTGGGCGCCAACTCCACTTCGGCATCGTCCAAGGATCGGTCTACGCCGACCTCCGCGAGCAATCCGCCCGCGAGTTGGTCGCGATGGACTTCGATGGCTATGCAGTCGGCGGTGTTTCGGTCGGCGAGCCCGAGCACGAAATGTTTCGCGCGATCGAAAATGCCGTGCCCTTTCTCCCCCACGACAAACCTCGCTACGCGATGGGACTCGGCACGCCACCGCAAATTTTGGAAATGATCGCGCGCGGCGTCGACATGTTCGACTGCGTGATGCCCACCCGCATGGCCCGCCACGGCGTGGCCTTCACCCTCGACGGTCCCCTTCACATCAAAAACCTCATCCACGCCAAGGACCCTCGACCACTCTGCGAATCCGCCCATCCGCATGTCGCTGGGTTCTCCCGATCCTACATCCGCCACCTGTTTCGCGCGGGTGAAATGCTCGCTTTGCGGTTGCTTTCCTTCCACAATCTGCATTTCTACATGGGTCTCGTCGCCGGCGCGAGGGACTCGATCTCGCAAGGGAAAT
>JBEEOX010000138.1:0-4919 GCA_041191425.1 Verrucomicrobiota bacterium
GAGGAAATGACTGTGGTTGATCGCGAGACCATCCAAGGCGAAACCGTATGCATTGAGTTCTTTGATTCCGATGGAGCCATGAATGGCCGCATCGACTTAGAGCGCGCGCTTTTTAATCAGGACAAAGATAATAAGGACAAAAAATCGCTCAAGGCGACGCAACATGTCACGCTGAATTCGGATCAAATGGTCGCCAATGGCGATGGTCTCTACTATGCTTTCGACCAAGGCGAGGGATTTCTCGGCGGCCCGGTTGACACTCGCATTTTTTCCCAAAAACAAGCATCCATGAAATCCCGCATCGCAGCACTCCAAGCAACCGCGATGATAGGCGCCGCGTTGACCCAGCCTGTGCTGAATGCCGCGCCGCCGACATCGATTGCGCCAGCAGAGCGCGCGGCGGTGCAGGCCGATGCCGAAAGCAAAGCTCCAGCACAAAGCAAGGCCGCGAGCGAAACACGTCATGACCTAAAGAGCGATCTCGAGGCTTCAGCTGCGGCAACTGCCAGCGCGAAAGCGTTTCTCGATAAGCATGAGATCCAATTGAAGAGCGAAACCGCAACTGTCGCGCCCGAGGCCAAGCCGTTCGAGGCGCCCGCCGATCCCAACGACACACTCGTGACCTGCGAAGGAGGGATGTACTTCGATGCAAATGAAGGCGTGTTCGTTTATTTTCGTAATGTCGTGGTGAAAGATCCACGCTTCGATCTCTCGGGTGCCAATGAGCTCAAAGTTTTTCTCGGCAAAAAACCCGACGAAAAAACCCGCGAGAACGCTTCGAAAAAATCGGACGACGGCAAAGGCATCGGCGCGCGCTTCGGCGATGTCGAACGCGTCGTCGCCACCGGCGCGGTCAAGGTGCTGCAAAAGCAAACCGAACTGGGCAAGCTACCAGTCGAAGCCAGCGGCGCGATTTTCATTTATCATCCAAAGACCGGCCGCATCCACTTGCAAGGCGGCCATCCATGGGTCAAGCAAGGTACCAACTTCATGCGGGCAAAAGAACCCAATCTTAATCTGCGCATCGAAAAGGATGGCAGCTTTGTGACCGAAGGCCGCTGGGACATGCGCGGCAAGGTCGAAGACAAAAACAAACCCTAAGGTTTCACTCCATGCACGATCCGGGATCCACCTGTCAGAATGCCAGCAACGCCGTGCTTGCCGCCAAGGGCTTGCGCAAAACTTACAACGGGCGCGCGGTCGTCGACGGCGTCACGATCACCGTCAAGGATCGGGAAATTGTCGGGCTTCTTGGGCCCAACGGCGCGGGCAAAACGACTTCGTTCTACATGATCGCCGGATTGGTTCCTGCTGATGATGGAACGGTGAGTTTTCAAGGCCACGATATTTCCGATCTGCCCATGCACCGCCGCGCGCGGCTTGGTCTCGGCTATCTGCCGCAGGAGGAATCGGTTTTTCGCAAACTCTCGGTGCTCGACAACTTGCTCGCGATTCTCGAAACGCGACCGAACCTCAACCGTTCGCAACGACTCGAGCGCGCCCACGATTTGCTCGAGCGCTTCGGCATTTCACGCGTTGCCAAGTCACTCGCCATCACGCTCTCCGGTGGTGAAAAACGCCGACTCGCCATCGCTCGCTCGCTTTGCTCGGATCCACGTCTTTTGATGCTCGACGAGCCCTTCGCCGGCATCGACCCAATAGCCGTCGAAGACATCCAACGCATCGTGCGCGAGCTGCGTGACCGCGACGGACTCGCCATCCTCATCACCGACCACTCAGTGCGCGAGACGCTCTCGATCACCGACCGCGCGTTTCTCATCCACGACGGACGCGTGATCCTCGAGGGCGCGTCGGACGAACTCGTCAACGATCCGATCGCTCGCAAGCATTACCTCGGCGATGACTTCCGCATGTAAGCCGCCCAGTGCTTTAGACGGTGAAATTTGACTCGGTCATCTTCGACTTCGATGGCGTCTTGGTCGACACCGAGTGGGCGATCTATCAGGCATGGAAGCGAATCTTTGAAGCGCACGGCCAACACCTGCCGCTTGATGTCTACACGCGCTGCATCGGTTCCGACTTTGCCACCTGGTCTCCAAAAACCCATCTCGAGGAACTCACCGGACGCGCCTTCGACTGGCACGATCTCGACACGCGCCGACAGCATGAAATCGAAGCGGAGCTCACGCACGAAGGCCCCATGCACGGCGCAGTTAAGCTGTTGGAATTTTTGCGATCCGCCGAAATTCCATGCGCCGTGGCCTCTAGTTCCTCACACCGCTGGGTCGACGGCTGGCTTGAGCGACTCGACCTCACCCATCATTTCCACGCCGTCGTTTGCCGCGGCGATGCCCCACGCATCAAGCCCGCGCCCGATCTTTTCATTGAGGCCGCCAAGCAACTTGATGCACCACCCGCACGCTGTCTAGTGATCGAAGATTCCATGAACGGCCTCAAAGCCGCCAAAGCCGCTGGCATGCCCACATGGGTCATTCCCAACCGCGTCACCGACTGCCTCGATTTCTCAAATGCCGATGGAATTTTCCGCTCGCTGGCAGAGTGCATGGAAGCGCTGCAAGCGTAGACTAATGAGATTGCAAATCGTTGATTATCAGTTGATTGCAAAAAATTCGGCCTGCGTATCGACCTCGAGTTACCTTACGGACCTTTCGGCGAAAGGTCCCTACCCGCGCGTTCTGACTTCTCGAGCCAAACTGCTAGAATGGCGATGTCGGCGGGCGTGATGCCGGGAATCCGGCCCGCCTGACCCAGCGTCGCGGGTCGCACTTCGGAAAAGCGCAGTTGGGCCTCTTTTTTGAGTCCGCGAATGGCGGTGTAGTCGACTCCGTCCGGCAAACGCTTGCCCTCTTGGCGCGACATGCGCTCGATTTGCGTGCGCTGACGCCCGAGGTGCCCCTCGTACTTGAAATCCGTTTCAATGAGCGGCCAGAGATCCTCGTGAAATTGCCCAAGCAATTCAGCTGGCAGGGTTTCCCAGAAATTTTCACTTCGGCGCAGCCATTGATCCAACTTCACGCCTTCGTGAGCTGTCTCGCGCACCCATTTGTTGGCGCGCAGCAGATCACCCTGTTTCCACTCGACCCGCCGCAGCCGCTCCCCTTCGACCAATCCGACCGCTGCGGCCTTGGGCGTGAGGCGCAGGTCGGCATTGTCCTGACGCAACATCAGGCGGTACTCGGCCCGACTGGTGAACATTCGGTACGGCTCGGTGCAGCCACGGGTTACGAGGTCATCGACCATGACGCCGATGTAGGCCTCATCACGGCCCAGAATTAATTCCGACTCGCCCCTCACCTTCAGCGCCGCGTTCGCGCCAGCAATCAGACCCTGCCCAGCCGCCTCCTCGTAGCCGGAGGTGCCATTGATCTGCCCTGCAAAATACAGCCCTTCGATCTGCTTGGTTTCAAGGGTAGGGCGCAGTTGGGTCGGCGGGCAATAATCGTATTCCACAGCGTAGCCAGGCCGCAAAATTTCGCAATTTTCGAGTCCGGCGATCGACCGGAGAAACTCCAGTTGCACCTCGTAAGGCAGCGAGGTTGAGACCCCGTTGACATAATATTCGAGGGTGTGACGACCCTCGGGTTCGAGGAAAACCTGGTGCCGTTCCTTTTCCGCGAAGCGGACCACTTTGTCCTCGATCGACGGGCAATAGCGTGGACCCACCCCCTCGATCACGCCGCAGTACATCGGCGACTGATGCAGGTTTGCGCGGATCGCGTCGTGGGTGCGGGCGTTGGTGTAAGTGATCCAGCAAGGCAGCTGTTCCACGTGGAACGAGGGGTCGCCCCAGGGGTTCAGGGTAAAAAGGTCGTCAGCCTCACGGGTCAAGGTATCGGCCATGAAGCTGAATTTCGGCGCTGGATCGTCGCCGTCCTGACGCTCGCAGCGGGAAAAATCGATGGAGCGACCATTGAGCCGGCAAGGGGTGCCGGTCTTGAACCGCTCGACCGCAAAGCCAAGTCGCTTGAGCGACTCGGACACCTGCGAGGTGGCATCACCCATGCGCCCGCCCTTTTCATTTTTAAGGCCGACATGCATCAGGCCACCCATGAAGGTACCGGCGCTCAGGATCACTGACTTGGCGGAAATTTCCAATCCCAGCGAAGTCGTGATGCCCGTGACCTGATCGCCCTTCACCAAAATATCGGCAACATTTCCCTGATGAATTTCCAAGCCTGCTGTGGCCTCGAGCTCGCGCTTGATCCGAAACTGATAAGCCTTCTTGTCGCATTGGGCGCGAGGGGCGCGGACCGAGGGGCCTTTCGAGGCGTTGAGCATGCGCCACTGGATCGCGGTGGCATCGGTGTTGATCCCCATGATCCCGCCCAGGGCGTCAATTTCCCGAACCATATGACCTTTGCCGAGTCCGCCAATCGCGGGATTGCAGGACATCTGACCAATGGTGTCGAGGTTTTGGGTCAGTACCGCGACTTCACAGCCCAATCGCGCCGCTGCCAAGGCGGCCTCCACACCGGCATGGCCGGCGCCGATGACCAAGACATCATAGGATTTCGGATAGCGAAACATCGAGGGGTCGGGACCATAAGTTGCGCTCGCCCACCCCTCAAGCCCGGAAAGGAAGAATGCCGATGTTCCACATGGAACAGGGCCGCCAGGACGCCACCAGCAAATTTCAAAAAACCTTGACTCATGTGGCATTTTCGTCTAGCCGCGCGCGGCAAATTGCTCAATCCTCCGCGCGCCATGCATCGTCACCTGCCCCTGTGCCTATCCGTGCTCCTGCTCATCGCGTTTCGCGTGATCGGCGCGGCATATCCTATGGCGCTGCCCAATTTCCAACCGCTGGCCGCGCTGTTCTTTTGTGGCTCCCTAATTTACCCAGGTTGGCGCGGCTTTGCGCTACCCGTGGCGATCTGGATCGCGACCTTTCCACTCGGCAGCGGTCATCCCTCGGGCCCCTCGCTATTTCTCACCAC
>JBEEOX010000139.1:0-4885 GCA_041191425.1 Verrucomicrobiota bacterium
TTTCCTCCGGCATGTAATCGGTATTACGAGAGGCATAGTAGCGGATCACGACCGGCGCGCCGATTTCGGAAAGAATCGCACGGGTGCCATCCGACAGCGTGTGGATTTGCTTTTCGGTGAAGTCGGCACCGCGGTTGCCGAAGGACGAGAGCGAAACAAGCCAGTTTGCAAAGATCGCGATGGCGGCGAGCGCGATGACGGCGATGGTTGCTCGGGTGACGGGGTTGTTGGATTTCATTTCTTTGAAAAGGCTGAGGTGAAAATTTGAATGATGGCTCAGGAGCGTTTGGCGGAAAGGATTGTGCTGGTGCCGAGCAGGCAGACGGCGATGAACGAGGTGAACCAAACCGCGTCTTGAAGGCGGAGGAGTCCGCGGTTGAGTGAGCGGAAGTGATCCCACACGCCGATCGAGACGATGGCCTCAACGACGCCCGGTGAGACTGCCTTGCCAATCTCGCGGGTGAAATCGTCGTAGCCGCAGAGCACCATCGTCACGCAGATGGCGACCGAAACAATCAGGCACACCACCTGATCGCGGGTGCAGGCCGAGACGAGCATGGTGATGGCAACAAAGGTTGAGCAGACCAGCAACGAGCCGATGTAGCCGGCGAGGATCGCGCCATTGTCGGGATCGCCGAGGTAGTTGACCGTGGCGACGATGGGAAAGGTCAGCACAAGGGCGGCGAACCAGACGGTGGTGGCAGCAAGAAACTTGCCGATGATGGCGCTCCACATCGAGAGCGGAAAGGTGCCAAGAAGTTCGATGGTGCCGTTGCGTTGTTCGTCGGACCAAAGTTTCATACCGACGGCTGGTGCGAGCAGCATGTAGATCCACGGGTGCCAGAAGAAAAAGCTCCATTCGAGCGAGGCATCGCCGATGCGCATGAAGTTGCCGAAGCTGAAGGTGAGGCCCATCGAGAGGGCGAGGAAGATCACGATGATCGCGTAGGCTGTCGGTTGGCCGAAGTAGCTGCGGAGTTCGCGTTTGTAGATGGTGAGCGAGGTCATGGTGGTGAAAATTTGAATCTTTGTTAAATCCTTTGCTTCAGGCGGCGGCCTCGGTGTCGCGGGTGGTAAGTTTGCGGAAGAGGTCGGTGAGTGAGCCGGTGCCGGATTGGGCGATGAGCTCGGAGGGTGTGCCGTCGGCAACAATTTTTCCGCGATCGACGATGACCGCACGCGTACAAGCGGCTTCAACTTCCTCGAGGATGTGGGTCGAAAAGAGGATCGCCTTATCTTTGCCGAGGCGTTTGATGAGTTGGCGGACTTCGTGTTTTTGGTTGGGGTCGAGTCCGTCGGTAGGCTCGTCGAGGATCAATACCTCGGGATCGTGCAGGAGTGCTTGTGCAAGGCAGGTGCGGTGACGGTAGCCTTTGGAAAGTGTGTCAATCGACTGGCGTGCGACGCTACTCAGGAAACAGGTTTCGATCGCGCGTTCGACCGCGTCCTTGGCGGCGGATTTTTTGAGTCCGCGTATTTCCGCACAGAAGGACAGGAAACTCGAGACTGTCATGTCCGGGTAGAGCGGGGCTGATTCGGGCAGGTAGCCGATTTTGGTTTTGGCTTCCTGTGGGTTTTCGGTGATCGAGAGACCACAGACTTTTGCATCACCGGAGCTCGGCGGGATGAATCCTGTGATCATGCGCATGGTGGTCGATTTGCCAGCGCCGTTCGGTCCGAGGAAACCGAGGACCTCGCCTTTTTTGACAGTGAACGAGAGGTTATCGACTGCGAGTTTGGAGCCGAATTGTTTGGTGAGTTTATGGACTTCGATCATATCGGTACGCGGATGTTAGGGGTAAATCGGAATTTGACAGCTGATATCGTTGCGGCGGCTGATTCTTGTTTGAAAAAATGGATTGATAGGAAAATGCAAGCGATTTCGGGGGTCGGGGCAATCCGCTTGCCATGGCAGGGCCGATGTGGCTGCTTGGGCGGCGGATGACGGCCCTCAACATTCCCGAGCGTTGCGGCGTGATGCTGTTGCCGGATTGCACCCTCTTTCCGCACGGCGGGCTGCCCCTACACATTTTTGAGCCGCGTTATCGGCGGATGCTGGAGGACGCGATCGAGGGGGATTGCCTGTTTGCGGTGGGGAGGCTCTTGGCTGAGCCGGATGGCATTGGTGGATTTGAAAACTGTGTCGCTCCGATCGGCACGATCGGCTTGGTGCGGGCATCGCGCGAGATGGATGATGGCACATCCAATTTGCTGCTGCACGGCGTGATGCGCGTGCGTTTCCTCGAGTGGTTAGGTGGCAAGGATTACCCCTTCGCGCGGATTGAGCCGCTGGTCACATTTTTCAAGCCCGAGGGCGGTGAGAGAGCGGCGATGAAAACCCTGCGCGGAGCGATTGAGGATGCGATCCATGATTTGCCCGAGCCTGTGCAGCAGGGGGTCTTCGCGTTGCTGGATCGCGCGGACGAGCCGGGCCTAATGACCGACATGGTGAGCCAGCAGTTTGTGAATGATCCTGATTTGCGTCAGAAGCTTCTCGAAATGCCTTCGGCGGGTGCGCGGATCCCTTTGATCTGCGAGTATCTTCGCAAGGCGAGGGAAGGGGCGTGATCAAGGGCGATCGTTTCATGTGACGAAATCGTCACTTGAAGGAAAGTGATAAGTCGCGCGTTTGCCGTGCATGTTGAGAGGCGGAAAACATGCGTTTTTCCGCGACATCATGAGAATCGAATTTGTGACTGACACATTCGCGCCCGACATCAATGGGGTGGCGATGACATTGGGCCGGCTGCGCGACGGTCTGCGTGCGAGGGGTCACCGAGTGCAGGTGGTGCACACGGGCTTGAATGCCGGGCGTGGTGAGCGCTCGGCGGCAGCCTTGCCCTTGCCGGGCTATCCTGAGGTGCGAGTCGGATTGCCAAAACCTTTTGAATTTAGGGCGCGGTGGTTGGCGCGGCGACCGGATGTGGTGTACATCGCGACCGAAAGTCTTTTGGGAAAATCGGCACTCAAGGCAGCCAATGCGATCGGCATTCCGGTAGTGAGTGGTTTTCACACGAATTTTCAGGACTACATGCATCGCTATCGGCTCGGCTTGCTGCGGCCCTTGGCGATATCGTATTTGCGTCGGTTTCATCAGCGCGCGAATCACACGGTCGTGCCATCGCAGGAGGTAAAAGATCTGCTGGTGGCCGAAGGTGTTGAGCGCGTGCATGTGTTGGGGCGTGGAGTTGACATCAGCCTGTTTGATCCCGCGATGCGGTGTGAAACATTGCGTGGTTCGTGGGGGGCGGATGAAGCAGTGCCTGTGGTGGCGATCGTCGGTCGCGTGGCTGCTGAAAAAAACTTTGAGTTGGCGTTGGCAGCGATCGATCGCATGAGGCAGGAAGTGCCTGAGCTGTGTTGCATCGTCGTAGGCGATGGTCCGCTGCGGGCAAAGTTGGAAGCTCAATGCCGTGGACTGCATTTTGTGGGAATGCGAACGGGTGAAGATTTAGCGAAACACTATGCGTCGGCGGATGTGCTTTTGTTTCCGAGCGAGACCGAGACCTTTGGCAATGTGTTGCTGGAAGGCATGGCCAGCGGTTTGGCCTGCGTGAGTTATGATTACGCGGCGGCGCAGGCGCATGTGGAGCATGGCTTCAACGGCCTCAAAGTACCCAAGGGAAATGAGCAGGCCTTCATCGCTGAAGCTCTGCGCGCGATGCGGATGCGGCCCGATCATCCTTTGCGCCTTGCCGCGCGTCGAAGCGTCGAGCCACTTGGATGGGAAGAAATCATCCACAGCTTGGAAGATGTTTTTAATGAGGTGGTCACCGCAACGGGAGTCACTCAGAGCAAAGTCAAAAGCACTGCAAAGCGCCAAAAGCTTTCATGCCGCACGGTTTTTCTATCCGACATTCACCTTGGAACTCGCGACAGCAAGGCCGACGAGGTGGTCGATTTTCTCAAGCACATCGAGTGCCACAAGTTGGTGCTCAATGGTGACATCATTGATGGTTGGGCTCTGCGAAGGGGAGGTCAGTGGACATCGCGTCACAGTCGAGTGATTCGCAAGATTCTCAAAATGACTGAGCGTGATGATACCCAGGTCGTGTATCTTCGCGGCAATCATGATGAGATCCTTGAGCGCTTCATGCCCTTGGCATTTGGCAGCGTGAGTCTCGTCAAGGAACACATCCATCTCACGCCGGACGGCAAACGCTATTTGGTCATTCACGGCGATGGTTTCGACAGCGTTTCAACCAATCACAAGTGGTTGGCAGTCGTGGGCGCGGTGGGCTACGATTTGCTTTTGCGGGTCAACCGTATTTACAACCTGTGGCGCTCGTGGCGCGGCAAAGAATACTATTCCATCAGCAAACAGGTGAAGGCGAAGGTCAAATCAGCTGTTTGCTTTGCCGATCGTTACGAGGAATTGCTGCGCAATCTGGCGCGCAAGAAAAACTGCGAGGGCATCATCTGTGGGCACATCCATACGCCTGAGGATCGCATGGCGGGCGGTGTGCATTATCTCAATTCCGGCGATTGGGTTGAGAGTCTCACCGCGATTATCGAGCATCACGACGGGCGCATGGAGTTGGTGCGATACAAGGAATTCATCGAGAGCTGTCGGGCATTGAAGTCCGAGAGAACTTCATCGTTCATGACTGCAAACACGCGCGCAGCGTGATTGCGCATCATCATTTCGTCTCGATAAATTTCAGCACATCGGCTGCCTGCTCTGCGGTTGAGGCTGAGAGGTCGACCCACGCGAGCACGCCGTCCTTGAACAGGAAGGCCTGACGCTTTGCGAAGCCCAAGGTGGTGGGCACGCCAAAGGCTTTGACGATGGTTGAGTCCTCATCGGCAAGCAGGTCGAAGGGCAGTTGGTATTTTTCGCGAAAGGCTTTTTGCGCTTTGGGTGAATCGGTGCTGACGCCGAGGA
>JBEEOX010000140.1:0-4872 GCA_041191425.1 Verrucomicrobiota bacterium
ATGCCGTCATCATTCACGAGGACAAAATTTACCCGTCGATTGTCGGCGATGGCGGACCCACCTTCAAGGTCGGCGAAGCCTCCTTGCGCGTCGCACGCGAACTCAACTCCAAAGCCTCGCCCTACAGCCGTCCTGTTTCAGACCTCAAGGTGACTTATCTCGTTTTCCCGGGCAGCCGCGACAATGAACGCAAGGCTCCCAACTATCAATCGTGGCGCGAACGCTGCCATGAACTGCTTCAGGAAATCGGTGGCAGCACTGCGGGCCTACACGAATGGGAAGATACTTTGCCAAAGGAGCCAGCACCCATGCCCGAGCCCGCCTTGGTCAGTCCTTCTCCAACATCCGCCTCACCCGCTCCTGATTCAGTGCCGCCAGCACCCGCAGCAACAGCACCAGGCACACCAGCGTCACCCCCAGCTCCATCAGCGGAGCCGAGCCCAGATTCGACACCCCGCTGAGCGCGTCCCGCAGGTGCGAAATATTTCCCACGCCGCGCGCCGCTCCCAAGAGTGCCAAAACGCCGGCGCCGATGATGCCATGCCATCGGAACTTGAGTGAAAACAAACCACAGATCAAAAACCCTCCTCCAAGCGTCAAGGCTCCTTGCAAAAATCCGAAAGCCTCGCCGCGCTCAAGTACTCGCATTGCCAATATGCCAAGACCCACCACGATCGCGCCGCTGAAAAAAACCTGTAGTCTCACGAACGGAATTTGAGCCATCCGTCCGCAATGGCAAGCCCAGCGATCCTGGATTTACATGCGCCGAGCTATGAAGCAAAATGTCAACCAATGACCCGATACTGGCGCGAGAACCAATGGCACGATGCCGACTTTTTGCCCATGAGCCCTACCGACCGCGGGCTCACCCACGGGCTCGGACTTTTCGAAACCATTCTTGCGATCGATGGCTCGCCCGCCCTGCTCGAACGCCACATCGCACGCATGCTCAATTCATGCGAGCGACTCGGATGGGGCAATCCGCTTCCATCAAATCTGCGCAGCGCCATCGTTGATCAACTCGCCGCCGCAAAACTGAACCAAGGCCGCGCCCGAGTGCGACTCGCGATCAGCGCCGGCAGTGGACCACTCAACAACATCTCGCTCGGCGCCGATCACTCGATCTGGATCACGGTTTCACGCGCCGAAGATCCGCCCGCAAGCGTGACGCTTGGCAAAGCTCAAAACCAACAAGATCCAGATTCGCCTCTCGCTGGAATAAAATCTGCCAGCTACGCCGAAAACCTCCTTCATCTGAACGATGCGCGAGAGCGCGGCTTCGACGATGTGATCCGACTCTTTCGCGGTATCCGCATTTGCGAAACCAGCACCTCCAACATTTTCGCAATCAAGGATGGAAGGGTCCATTATCCGCCCAACGAGAGCGGCTGTCTGCCGGGTATAACGCGATCGCTCATCATCGAACTCGCCAAGAAAAACCGGATCCCCACATCCAATACTTTGTTGACCGAATCCGACATCCAAAACTGCGACGAGGTCTTCATCACCTCCGCCATCCGCGGTGTGGTCACTGTCTCGCGCTACGAATCCACGGAATACACCCAAAGCACCCTCACCGCTAAAATTCGCCAACTGTGGCAAGAAGCGGTCGAGGCAGATGCCGCTAGCCACAAAGCCTGATCCTTCATTATCCCATGGCCATTGAATCGATCGCAAATTTTCATCCCCAAATCCACGACACTGCGTTTATCGCCGCCAGCGCCGATGTGATCGGCCGTGTCACGATTCACGAGGAATCAAGCGTCTGGTATCACGCCACTTTGCGCGGCGACATCAATGAAATCACCGTCGGCCCGCGATCCAACATTCAAGACAATGCGGTCATTCACCTCGCGGATGATTATGGTTGCCACATAGGCGAACTGGTCACAATTGGACACTCGGCCATTCTCCATGCCTGCACCGTCAAAGACGAAGTCCTCGTGGGCATGGGCGCCATCGTGCTTGATGGCGCCGTGATCGGAGAAAGATCGATCATCGGCGCTGGGGCGCTCGTCACTGGACACACCATCATCCCACCCGGCTCCCTCGTCCTCGGCTCTCCTGCAAAAGTCATCCGCACCCTCTCACTCGACGAGCAGTCGAAAATCAAAGACTGGGCCGAAAAATACGTCAAAGGCTCACGCCAATACCTCGCGCGGAAGTGATCAACGATTCAAGCCAGCGGTCGAAAGGACTGCTTGGTGACCTGATACAATCCATCGCTGGGTGAATTGTCCTCATGCTAGATTGATCCCTTTGTTGGAGGATATCTTCTAGACATTTCGCTCGATAATCTGAGCCAAGCCCGCGTCGCTCCGGCCAACCTCGAATCTCCGTAGCGAAGATTTGTGGGCTAATTCCAAACCAAAATCTCCTGCTAAAATGGGGTTTTTTCGACAATTAATTAAATAATATTGATATTCTATTGACATAAAATGAATTTTTTGAAATTCGGAAAGCGTCATGAAACCCACCGTCGCACATCTCTTGTTGACCCTTTGCCTCTCGCCCCTGGTCATTGCGCAATCGGAGACTCAAGCAGCCGAACAGACACCCGAGCCAACAGTTACCGTTCACAAGGTTCGCCCCGGCGATTGCTTTAACAAAATCGCACGCGCCAACGGCTGCAGCATCGCCGACTTGGCCGCGCTCAACGGACTGCAAACCGACGCAGTGCTGCAAATTGATCAGGAGCTCAAAATTCCGGCGCCGACCACAGCCAACTCGGCCGAAACCACGACCGTCACAAGCGAAGACACCACCACGTCAACTGCAGCTGAATCACCATCACACACAGTCAAGGCGGGCGACACCTTTTCAAAAATTGCCAAGTTGCACGATGTGTCGGTCGATTCGCTGATCGCTGCCAATCCCACTGTCAAACCCACCGCCATGCGCTTGGGTCAAAAAATTATTTTGCCAGTGGCCGATAAAGCTGCAGAGCAAACCGCACCCGAGGAAAGCAACACCGAGTCAGCCAACTCGCAGGCAAACGAAGAAAGTTCCGCAAGCTCAGAGGCCAATGACGAAAGTGCTTCAGCTACCGAAACCAACAACACCGAGGCCGATGCTCAAGCGACACAGGATGGCAGCACCGCAAGTCCAGAGGCAAACGGTACCGATCAACAAAACACGCCGCCAGATACCCCTGAGGCCCCCGATGGAACTGCCAATGATGCTGATGGTGGAAATGTCAACGATACCAACGATCAAAATGCCAATGATCAGAACGATGGCAATGTCAACGACAGCAGCATGACTTTCACAAGGAGCAGCGCTCGTTCCATCGCAACCGAACGCGAAATGACCTACGAAGAACTGGCTGCCCAGTACGGAACAAGAACCGAACGACTCAACTCGCTCAACGGCCTTGATCTCCAGCCCAGCACAATCTTGGCAAAAGGGGCTGATTTGCTGGTACCGGTTGGCATGTCCAACTGAGCTGATCTCAGCCTCGCAAGCGAATCGCCGCTTGCCGCGAGAAAGCCAGCGGACTAGGCTTGTGCCGAATGTTCGCCCGAATTTTCACCCTCCCACTGGCTAACGCTATTGGTTGCCTCGCGATGCTATGCGTCGTGCAAGAGGCGTCTGCGCAACCCCCCTCGCCTACTTTAGGCAATTCGGCGCAATTCGATCCCTCCGATGTGTATTTCCAAGCCTACCTCTCGGTTCGATCATCCGAAGAACTTGAGTCGCAAGGTGATTTCGCGGGCGCAATGGAAAAACTCAACCGCGCGCAAGAACTCTTCGGCACAATTCGCAAGTATTTTCCGGATTGGAAACCAGACATGGTCGGCACTCGCAGCGAAAAAACTGTCGAGGCCATCGCACGGGTCAGTCAAAAAGCTGAAGACCAACTCAACAAAAACCGCAACGCCGTCGCCGAACTTGAGGGCGGCGTGAAACAACCGATCAAACCATTGGATGATAAGGCTGCCCCGCCCGTGGTAGTGCCCTCCATTCAAGAAGACCCTGCCACGACTCAACGACTCGCCGCCGCCGAGGCAGAGGTCCGCCGATTGCGTGCGCTAGCTACCCAAGCCCCAGAACAGGCCTCGCGCGAAAAATCCCGCGCCGATGACCTACGACGCCAAAATGACGCACTGAAAGCCGAACTCCAAAAAGCGGAAATAAATCTTCAGTCTATGCGCGCAAAATTTGCAGAAGAGATAGCTAAGGCATCCAAACCAAAGCCCTCCATTCAAGAAGACCCCGCCACGACTCAACGACTCGCTGCCGCCGAGGCAGAGGTCCGCCGATTGCGTGCTCTATCCGCCCAATCCCCCGAGCAAGCTTCGCGCGAAAAATCCCGCGCCGATGATATTCGCCGCCAAAATGACGCGCTCAAAGCGGAGCTGCGCAACGCCGAGGCAAACCTACAATCAATGCGCGCCAGACTCGCAGCCGCCCCCGTGGAGAGTGAAGTCAAATCGCTCAATCAACGCATCGATTCCCTCGAGCAGGAGCGTCAGGCGATGTCGATGGCACTCACACAATCACGCGGTAGCCACACCGAAGCGCTCAGCCGCATTGCCACGCTTGAAGCCGATCTCAAAGTGCTTGATCAAAAACGCGCGGATCTTGAACGTGATCTTAAATCTGAGCGAGAAGTGGCAAACTCGGTTGTGGCCGGACAGCGCAAGCAACTTGATTTGCTCGAACAACAACTCTCGCAAAAAACTTCTGAGCTGACAGCCGCCAATGAGAAAATTGCCAGCCTCTCCAAAGAATTGGAAGAGAGCCGACTCGCATTTTCCCAACTGCGCGGCGAACACGACACGCTCATTCAAGAGCGCGATCAAATGTCCGCCCTGCTCAAACTGAATGAGTCCGGCCGCATTCAGGATTTGATCGAACAAAACATGTCGC
>JBEEOX010000141.1:0-4828 GCA_041191425.1 Verrucomicrobiota bacterium
CCACTTGAGATTGCGAAAGGCTGCAGCGGCATTCGCTCGTTGATGGCGCTGCTCATGATTTCAGGCGCATGGGCTTGCATGGCGGAGATGGCATTGTGGAAACGCGCGTTGCTATTTCTATCTGCCATTCCGCTGGCGATTTTCGGCAACTCACTGAGGGTTGTTTCCATCTTTGTGATTGCGGAATACGGCAATGCCGATTGGGCGCGCACGACCTGGCATGATTGGTCAGGCCTTCTGTTGTTTTATCCCATTTCGCTGATGCTTCTGCTTGGCATTCATTCACTGCTTGAGGGTGGACTGCCGTGGAAAAAATCCGGTGCACGCAAGGTCCGCCGCGTGGTGGTCACGCGCTCGGTGGCGGCGGATGCAAACTCCAATTCTCCTGACGCATGAAAACGACGCCATGGCTGCTCCCGCTGGTGATGGGCGTCTCGCTCGGCTCGGTGTATTTTCTGCCTTCTGCGGGCAAGACCGCAGAGTCGGCGGTCATCATGACATTGCCCGATTCCTTCGAGGATTGGTCATTTCGCGCGATACCGCCAACCATGGACGAGTTGAGCACGCTCGAGCGCGACACCGAATTTGCCAAAGCCATCTGTTTGCGTCCGCGCGATGGCGAATACAGCATCGATGGTCAGTCAATTCCTGACCGCCTCGATCTTTCGATCGTGCTTTCAGGCAATGATCTCAACAACTCGATCCATCGCCCCGAGCGTTGCATGCCGGCTCAAGGGCACTCGATCATTGCATCCAGCGACATTCGTCTGGAATCGACCGATGGACGCGAATTCGATGTCAGGCGACTGCGCTCAAAGCAAACCATCAAGCCCGCCAAAGAGGGCGAGTCGGTGGTCGAGTTCAATTGTATTACCTATTATTTCTTTGTCGGTCACGACCGCATCACCAACGATCACCTTCAACGCACACTGATCGACATGAAGGACCGACTGGTTCGCGGCATGGATCAACGCTGGGCGTATGTTTCGGTTTCGATGTGGTTCGGAAAAATCCCGTGGATCGAAGAGGAAGTGAGCGAGACAGAGGCGGATGAAAAAATCCGCGCGTTCCTCAGCGAGTTTGCTGGCAGTCAGATCGACTGGTCGCAGGTGAAAAGGTAAGTTTCAAGATTCAAGTTTTCAGTTTCAAGTGAACAGCTGAAGAACGGCTACTGCATGGCTGAAACATCATTGCAGTTGCCGCTTGGGGCCGTGAGCTTGACTCTCACCTTGGGCCACATCTTTCTCTTTTCTTGAAACTGAAAACTTGAACCTTCTTTTCACTTCTTTGGCACCACCTTAGCGGCTTTGAGGAATCGAATCGATTCTTCGAAATACTTCATCAACTCCGCCCTGCGTGTGGCGGTGGCGCCATAAGGAAGGTCGGCACCAGCCTTGGCCATTCGCTCGCGAGCTTCGATGAAAAGCGCGAGTGCCTGCGCGGGTTTGCGTTGATGCCATGTGTCGCGGGCCATGCGACCGATCAGCACGCCCGCGCGATGATGGGCGCGGTTGCCCATCGGCAAGCTTGCGGCGAAGTTGTAACACTCGAGTGCCTGCGATTCGTTGCGATTCGCTTCGTGTGCAAGTCCGAGCAACTCGTGGATGTTGACGCGTAGGCTGCGACCCTCGGCGCCCATGACATATGCGGCACTCAAAACATGGGCGCGCTCGATTTGATTCGCTGCATCCTGCAGGGTGGCGAGGGCGGAAATTTTATCACCACTTTCGAGTTGGCTATGGCCTTTGCGGGCAAGGTGGCTGGCGTAGGCTTGATGCGAGCGAAAGCCGGCCTCCATGCCGCCTTGCAGCTCGATCGATTTGAGAAAAGCGGTTTCCGCATTGGCGGTTTCGCCAAGCACGCTGAAAATGATGCCTTGGTTGACAACGAAGGCTGGGTCGTGCGGATGAATTCGGGCTGCGGCTTGATAATCGCTAAGCGCCATGCGGGCCCAGTGAATCGATTCCTCGCCTCGGGTGCTGCCCGCGAGTTCGTGCAGGAGGCGGGCGCGATCCATGTGCATTTCCGAATGCGGCCAGATGCGAATGGCTTTGCCTAGCGCATCAATGCGTCGGTCGGTCGAGATCGCTTCGTGTTTGTTGCAATAGATCGGCCACAATTCTTTGGTGACGCGGATGCCAAGCCACGCGAGTGGCGCGGTGAAAATCAAGCAGGCCAAGGCCGTGAGGCTCAGGAATGATTTACCGATGCGAGATTCAAATTTGCAATTTCCTTGGACGGGATAGGCCATCTGGCCAAGGCAAATGCCGAGCAGGATCACGCCCGGTAGATGGTGGAAGACAAAGCTAAATGAAGATTGCACCAGCATGCCGACAAGGGCCGCGATGCCACCCGCGCGCCAAGCCCAGCGATGATCGCTCGCATGCGGCTCGTCGTCCAAACATGTGCGGATGATCGCCGAGAGTGATAGAGCGGTGAGCAGGGTCAGTAGCAGGATCGTGCCAATGATTCCGTAATCGGTGGCGGATTGCAGGAGCTCGTTATGTACGAGTTCTGGCCTGTTAACGCCAATGCCTTGCACGGAGTTGTCCCAAAAGCGGAAGCATTCCCAACTGAAGCTCCAGCTGCCACCGCCGAAGAGCGGGTGAAGGCCGATGCAGGAAAGGGCGATGCCGTAAAAGTAAAGCCGGCATGTGTTGTCGAGGAGTGAATCGATGCCAAATTTTCCTTCCGTGCGGAAACGCTGGGCTTCTTCCCATCCGACGAACCAATAGGTGGCAACGGCGAAGCCGATCAGTGGTATTGCGATCAAGGCGGGAGCAAACCACTTCGAGTTGCGCCGTTTGCCGATGATCAAGCCCATGGCGGCGAGCGTCGCGCAGCCAAGTGCTGCGCCAAAAATTCCTCCGCGTGAGCGCGTGTACCAAACACAGGCGATGCCGGCGATCGCGATGAGGCCAAACAAAAGCCTCACTATGCGCTTTTGCGTGCCAAAGAGACCAATCCCGCCGACCAGCAGTGCGGCAGCGATGAAGTAATTTGCCGCCTCATTGTAATGCGCGTAAAATCCCGACACCATCGCATCGGCTGCCCGCTGGGAAAAAATTGGCGCGTAGGTCGGGTCCGCCACTTGCTTGTCGACCACCGCGATGCTGGCAAGCAAGAGCAAGGCCATGCCCCAGTTGAGTGCAAGCTCGGCATGGCGATGACCGCCAATTGCGCGCGTGACGATGAAGCAGCCGACGGTCGCAGAAAGTAGCAGGAGGTCGGAGCTTCCAAATTCCGCCACCGGTGATGTCGCGGCCCGCAAGGCAAACCATGCGGCCGTTAGCCCGCCGATCACCAGAATGCTACGCTCGAGCTTAATGAATCCGCGTTTCCAAATCAGCGGCAGCGCGAAGCTCAGCGAAATGACAAGTGCCGCCAGCGAGGGTCCCCAACTCCATGCGCGTGTCTGCGGTCCCAGCGTGACCGCCAGAACGAGCGAGAGAACGAGGAAGATGGATGAGACTAATGGCAAGAGTGGGGAGGGTTATTGGTGCTTATTTATCCGTTGTCAGTGATTTGGGAAAGCGAAAGTGGCGAAGAAGTGGCTTTTTCAAGGTGGCGCGGTTTCGCCGAAACCGCATCCATGTGCGCTGGGAATGATTGATGAATCAGAGGCTTTGTTTGGCGTTTCTGATGCCTGCGGTCTGGGCCAGACCGCTCTACCTATGAGGTCGCGTTCGAGAGATTTCACTTCGCGCCTCTGCGCAGGAGCACGGCAGGGATGGTGCGAAGCAGGATGTTGAAGTCGAGCCAGAGTGACCAGTTGTCGATGTAGCGGAGGTCCATCTCGACCCATTGATCGAAGCTGGTGATGGTATTGCGTCCGCCAGCCTGCCACTCGCAGGTGATGCCGGGTTTGACGCTGAGGCGGCGGCGGTGCGTGATTTCGGAAAACGCCTCGACTTCGTAGAGGGGCAAGGGGCGTGGACCGACGAGGCTCATGTCGCCTTTGACCACATTGAGCAGTTGCGGCAACTCGTCGATGCTGAGTCTGCGCAACCATTCGCCGAATGGGAAAACGCGTGGGTCGCGTTCGAGCTTAAAGACCGGGCCGTCCATTTCGTTGCCGTGTTGTTGTTTCACCTCATCAAGCAAGGCCTCGGCGTTCGGTGCCATCGTGCGGAACTTCCACATGCGGAAGGGGCGACCGTAGCGGCCGGCACGCAACTGTGAGAAAAATGCCGAAGAGCCAGGGCTCTGGATGCGGATGCCGATGATCGCAATGAACCAAAAGGGAAGCGTGAACAAGATGATGAGCAGCGCGGCGATGCGGTCGAATGCGCCTTTGAGCAACAGCTCCCAGGAAAGCTCGGGCGTGGAACGCAGCACGAGCATTGGCTTGTTGCCGAGCGAATCAAACACAGGTCTGGCAATTTGCATGCGAATGAAGGAGGCCGATATCCATGCTTCCACTCCTTGCAACTCGCAGATTTCTACCGCGCGCGAGACCTTTTCGAAATCGGTCTGCTTGGTCACAAAAATCACACGCGCCACGGATTCCTTTTTGAGCAGATCAAACAATTCATCGCTGCTCTGTGTTTCCAAATCAAAAAGTTGCGAGACATGCCATGTGGCAGTGAGCTCATCGTTGAGCCCATCGAGGAACGAGCTCATTTCGTTGCCTGTGCCAGCGATCACGACATTTTCCTTACTGCCCTCGTCGAGCGCTTTGCGTTTGAACCATGCGCGGGTGATCCAGTCGCGGATGATGACCAACAGGAAACTCACCAACAATCCCGACCCGAAGGCTAGGCGCCGCGTGTCGAGTTGCTTGGTGAAGATTGCCACGACGCCAATGACCAGCAGGAGAATCATGATG
>JBEEOX010000142.1:0-4778 GCA_041191425.1 Verrucomicrobiota bacterium
CATCAGGCCGATGCCATCAAGCAGCTCACCGACGTGCTGCCGGAGCCATTGCTTTGATCAATCTCTTTGCAAACTGCCGATTCCAATTCATCGCATCCCGCGCTCGGGATTGATCACGGCGACGCCCGCATCGGCATCGCCGCGACGGATGATTTCGGCATTCTTGCGCATCCGGTTGAGACGATTGACTGCAGGAAGGTTGATCCGATCGAGCGCATCGCGCAGTTGGTGCAAATGCGAAAGATCCGCACGTTGGTCGTTGGCTTGCCTCTGCGCATGGATGGCAGCGAAGGTGATGCCACCGCAAAGGTGCGCGTCTTTGCTTCGCAACTTCACGAACGCATTGGCACGGTGCCATTGGTGTTTGTTGACGAGACCCTCACCACTTCCAGCGCCGCTGCCAAGCTGCGTGAAGCCGGACGCAAGGCGCGTCAGCAAAAGACAGTGATCGATCAGGCGGCCGCCGTTGAAATCCTCAACCTCTGGATGGGCAACGATTGGCAGCAAACGTGATTTTCACGCGTCCAGTGGCGGCGGTTTCCAACCGCCATGCCCAAACAAAAATCGCTCAACGCAATCCCAGCGGCGTGCCAAGCACCTCGCGCGTAATCACCGCTTTGCGCAACTCGCTGCGATTTCTCAGCGTTTTGCGCAGTGAAGTGGTGACCACGGCTTTGCCCTTGCCTGCGTTGCGTTCACGCGTGGCAGCAGCATTGCCAGTGGTGATGGCTTTGGATTCGCGAATCTGCCTGAGCTGCTCGCGCAAAGCGCTTTGCCGCTCAAGTTCGCGCAGCGCATTGGCTTCCTCAAACATCGGCGGTGCTGGCGCGTTGTAGCTTGGAACAGGCAGCGGCGGCGGTTGAGCGGACTCGGTCGGCCACCACTCTTCGGGCCCAAAGACTTCTTCCTCACTTGGCATTTCTCCAGCTTCGCGCGCTTCGCGCTCGGCTTGTTTTGCCTCCTGACGACTTTTCAGCCATGAGGCAAAAGCAAGCCCGACGATGAGGAGAATTTGGAAGTTGTCGAAGATCCAGTCCATTGGCTTCGGATCGAAGAAATGTGAAGTGGATCAGTTGCCGTCCTTGGCGATGTTGGCGCGCATCTGCGTGTCGGATTTCACATTTTCCATCTTGTAGTAATCCATCACGCCGAGGTGGCCATTGCGGAAGGCTTCGGCCATCGCGAGTGGCACTTGGGCTTCGGCTTCGACGACCTTCGCTTTCATTTCCGCGACGCGGGCGACCATTTCCTGTTCGAGCGCCACGGCGGCCGCGCGCCGAATTTCTGCCTGAGCTTGGGCCATGTTTTTGTTCGCTTCGGCTTGGGCTTCTTGGAGTTGAGCGCCAACGTTTTCGCCGACATCGACATCGGCGATGTCGATTGAGAGGATTTCAAAGGCTGTGCCGACATCGAGTCCGCGATGAAGAACCACCTTGGAAATCGTATCGGGCGACTCGAGCACCGTTTTGTAGGTCTCGGCCGAACCGATGGTCGTGACGATACCTTCGCCAACGCGCGCGATGATGGTTTCCTCTTTGGCACCGCCGACGAAGCGGTCGAGGTTGGTGCGCACCGTGACGCGGGCGCGGACTTTCACTTGAATGCCATCCTTGGCAACGCCGTCGATGGTCGTGCGGCCGGAAGCGGGATTCGGGCAATCGATGACTTTAGGATCGACCGAGGTGCGCACGGCTTCGACGACGCTTTTGCCTGAGCCTTTGGTGGCGAGGTCGATCGCGCAGGCGCGGTTCCAGTCTAGCACGATGCCGGCCTTTTGCGCGGCGATGAGCGCTTGGATCGTTGGGATCACATTGCCGCCTGCAAGGAAGTGGGCCTCGATGTCATTGATGGGAATGTCGACGCCTGCCTTTTTCGCAGTGATGCGAGCATCAACGACCATGCCGTAGGGGACTTGGCGCAGGCGCATGGCCACGAGGTCGGTGAAGCCGACATAGGCGCCTGCAAGCCATGCGCGCAGCCAGACGCTGAAGAAGGAAATGACAATGCCCAAGACGACGACCGAGGCGATGACGATGACGACGAATACGATGGTGGATAGGTCCATGGTGGTTATTCTGGTGTGGGGGTGGATGTGACGATGAGACGGAAATTGTCGGCGCCGACCACTTGTAGCGTCGCGCCCGGTGAAATTTGTCCTGATTGGCTGAATCCTTCGTAGAGTTTTCCATTCACGCGGATGTAGCCGCTGGGCGAAAGCAGAGTGATTGCCTCGGCTTGGGCGCCGATGAGTTGCTGCGCCTCGGGGCCGAGCGCGGCACTGGTGGCCCCGATTTCACTTTCGAGAAAGGCCCGGCGGCCCATGCGGGTTTTAGGCAGGACGCGAAATTCCAGAAAGAGTGTGATGCCAATCAGCGCAATCGCAGCGATCAATGCGATCATGCCACCATTGGCACCAAAGTGTGAGTAGGCGACGGCGCAACCACCCAGCATCATCAGCGCCGCGATACCTCCAAGAATACCACCGGGCACGATCACTTCTGCGGCAAGCAGGATGAGGCCGATGGCAAACAGTAAAATGATGAGGCTCATGACAGAGTTTCCACAATGAGTCCGAATTCCGACACGCCTGCGACCTTCACTAGCGTGCCTGCTTCGGCAAAACCCATGGCAAGTTTCGCTTCGTATCGTTTGCCGGAAAGTTCGACTTGTCCACTCGGGAAAAGTGCGGTGACCGCTTTGCCAGTTTGGCCGATCAAATTTTCTTCGCTGTTAGATGATGCGCCGCCAAGTGGTATCGCTGACTTGGGTTCGCCGCCGACCGCGCTTTCCAAGACCATGCCGCCCCAAGGTCCGCCTTTGGGCAAGAAGCGCAGCAAAAGCACAAAACTAAGCGCAGCCAAAGCGACCCCAGCCATCACATTGAGCAAGGGTCGCAACAGGACGTCGCCCGAAAATGTCACCGGCTCGCCCGGCCAGAGATCGAGCATCATCCACACGAGCGATGCGAGGATCATCGCCACGCCAGTGAGCGCGGCGACCATCGTTCCGGGGAAGAGAAAAATTTCGATGATCACCAAAGAGACGCCGAGGAGAAAGAGTAGCACGGGTTCGTGACCCGAAAGGCCAGCGACATGATGACCGAAAAACACAATACCCAGCAGAATGCCACCCGTGATGCCGAAGACGCCGAAGCCTGGAGTTTTAAATTCGATGAAGAGCGCGAGAAGACCGAGCCCAAGCAGGATCGGAGTGAGGCTGGTGAGATACTGAGCGAATTTTTCTGACCAAGTGACTTCGAGCCGCACGACTGAGTAATTTCCTTTGCCGTGAAGTTGATCGAGCAGCGCGTCGATGTCCTTGGAAATGCCTGCGCCGAGCAGTGGCATCGGTGGTTCGCCATAGGTCTTCATCGCCTCCTGCGCGGTCAGAGATAGCAGCTCGCCTTTTTTCTTGATGATCGAGTCGCCGATTTTGAACTCCGAATCGATGTCGATCATCGCCGATACGACTTCGCCGCGATAGCCCTTGCCTTCGGAAATCGATCGCACGCGTGCCTTGAGGTAACTGACGATTTTGCTGCGCATTGTTTCGTCGATCTCGCCACCGGTTGCGAGCACGGGCGCCGCGGCGCCGATCACACCCTCCGGCGCGAAGTGAATCTCATCCGTGCCGGCAGCGATGAGCGCACCGGCGGAAATCGCCTCGCGGTTGACATAGGTCACGGTTTTGCCGGGAAATTTTTCCAGTGCCTTGAGGATTTCGAAGGTGACATCCAGCGCGCCACCGGGCGTTTCCATGTCGAGCACGATGGTGTCGACTTTGTGTTCAATCGCATCCTTGAGTCCGCGGCGTAGGATGAAGAGCTCGGGCTTGGCGATTTGGGCGCGTATCGGAATGATGACGACCTTGGTCTCAGTCTTAGGCGCTGCTGGCGGAGTGGCCTCTGTCTGCGCACCTAGCGGCAATAGAGTTGCGGCAAAAGCTGTTAGAAGGGTCGGCAGAAAATGCTTCACGCGCCCTATCATGCACCGGGATCGGCATCGCGCAAGGCGGTCGTGACCGAATTGCCAACAATACGCCAAATTACGCGAATTCGTAGCGGAGAGCAGAGATGCAGAACAGCGAAGCAGTCTCGACGCGCAACACGATGTTGCCAAGCGATACAGGAATGAATCCTGCTGTAAGCGCGGCATCGGTTTCCTCCGGTGAGAAATCTCCCTCGGGCCCAACAAGGATCGTGGCATCGGTGGTGTTTGGGTGCGAACGCAGCACTTCACGCATGGGTTTTGCGCCTGGCGCGAGTGAAGCAATAAGTTTGAGCCCAGAAATTTTTGCGGCGTCCGCAATCCACGCATTGAACGCAAACGGAGGAGCAACTTGTGGCAGCGTGTCCTGTCCACATTGCTTGCAGGCTTCGAGCGCGACGCGTGTCCATTTATCCGACTTCCCATCGCCGGGTTGAACGATCGTATGACGCGTGATGAGTGGTTCAATGCGCGCCACGCCGAGCTCGACCGATTTCTGCACGATCAGGTCCATCGTCTTGCCTTTGGGAATCGCCTGCGCGAGCGTGATGTGTGGTCGCGGCGGAGCAGGGGAGAATGCATCGGAAATTTCGAGCGAAACGCGATCGCGCGACACTTGCTGCACTAACGCCGATGCTCGGCGACCATGGCCATCGAAGACCGTGATCACATCACCCGCCTTGCCTCGCAGCACTTGTGAAAAGTGCCGCGCCTCGTCGCCAGTGAGCGCAGCAGCTTGCCAATCTTCAGGCGGCAGATGAAAGCGGGGCACCGGCTCAGAGGATCTTAATC
>JBEEOX010000143.1:0-4771 GCA_041191425.1 Verrucomicrobiota bacterium
GGGTGACACCAACAGCCAACCAAGCGGCAAAACCCGACAACTCCAATACAAGCTCAAGGCCGGCGAAGCGGGATGGATTCTCCGCCTCGACAAGGTCATTGAGTACTGATGGAAACTGACCACCGTCAGCTGGTTGCTCCGCTTAACAACACCGAATTTTGCACGGTCGATAAAGTAGCCTCACTAGGATTCGAACCTAGAATAACGGAATCAAAATCCGGGGTGTTACCATTACACTATGAGGCTTTTGGGGCCTTGGACAGGCCCGGCGGCGGGCGGAAAGTAAACCGCCATCCGGCAATTTGGCAATCATGAAATCGCCTTAAAAATCAAGGCACCCGCGGGAATTTCCCGAAATCTGGCGCACGTTTCTCAAGGAAGGCCTGCTTGCCCTCACGACCTTCCTCGCTCATGTAATAAAGCAAAGTCGCATTGCCCGCGAGATCGAGCAGGCCCATCTGACCATCGCAATCGGCGTTGAGCGCAGACTTCAGACAGCGCAGCGCAAGCGGCGAGTGGGCGAGCATTTCGCGGCACCACTTGAGGGTTTCGGTTTCGAGTTCGGCGAGTGGCACGACGGCATTGACCAAGCCCATGTCGAGCGCCTGTTGTGCATCGTACTGACGGCAGAGAAACCAAATTTCGCGAGCCTTCTTCTGACCGACGATGCGTGCGAGGTAGCTCGAGCCGAGCCCTCCATCGAAGGATCCAACCTTAGGGCCTGTTTGACCAAAGCGCGCGTTGTCGGCAGCAATCGTGAGATCGCAAACGACGTGCAGCACATGTCCGCCACCGATCGCGTAACCCGCCACCATCGCCACCACCGGCTTGGGCAGTGAGCGAATCTTCTTTTGCAAATCGAGCACATTGAGACGCGGCACGCCATCGTCGCCGATGTATCCCGCATGGCCCCGCACTTTCTGATCGCCGCCTGAGCAAAATGCCAAATCCCCTTCTCCCGTGAGAATGATCACACCTACCTGCGGATCCTGATGCGCGAGATCAAAGGCCTCTAACAGCTCCGCCACGGTCTTCGGACGGAACGCATTGCGCACCTCGGGGCGATTGATCGTGATCTTGGCAATTTTCCCCTCATCCGTTGTTTGATAACGAATGTCTTCAAACTCGCGCGCGGTCGTCCACATGCGAATGAGCCTGAACACTCGGAGCCCGCGCCGCAACCGGAGATTCGCGTGTCAGGCAATCTCTGCACGCAGAAATTCGGTCACCCGCTCGGCAAACCACTCGCGGCATTCCCACGGTACGCGATGACCCGCACCCGGAGCCACCACCAGTCGTGCTTGAGGCATGAACGAAACAGCACGCTTGCCGAGATGGTGAAATTTTTCGTCGCGTTCGCCGACCACCCATAGCACTGGGATCTTGATCCGCCCGAGTACATTCCAAATCGGCTCCTGCGCGCCTAGCGACCAATCGACAAAGCTCCGCGCAATCTCGCGACGACGCATCACCAAGCGTGCCGACGCATCGGCATCACGCACCGCATCGCCAGCAATCACCGCTTGCGCATTCCATTCATCCAAAAATTTTTGCCAATCACCACCAAAGGCCTTTGTCGCCCACGCCGCGTCCTGCGCCAATCGCGCGCGACGCTCGTCCGCATCCTCCAAGCCCGGATGCGCCGACACGATCACCGCCGCATCCCATGGCGAGTCGTCACGCACCAAGGCATGCAAAGCCAATCTGCCACCCATCGAGTATGCGACCAAGACCCGCTTCGCTCGCCCCGCCCCCGCGTCATTTGCCTCAGCATTCAAGGCCTCACCAAAGCGAGTCATCGACATCGCCTCGCACGCAAGGAACCGCCACAAGTCAACCGCCCGCGTCGCGATCGACTGCTCCGACATCGCGGCGGCAAATGTTCGCCAATCCCCCGCCGCGCCGACCGCGCCGTGAAGACACCAGCACTCGATGGATCCCGCACCGCGGATTTCGTCGGTCTGTCTGGTGCGCTGGATCATGCCCAATAAAACCGCATATCGATGCGACTATCGATCGCATGGGGCGGGTGTCAATGCATCCCGCACTAGTGCATTGACGAGCAATACCAAGCTGTCCGCTTACCAGTTGATGTTCTGGCCGCGCGCGTCGATGTGCGTGAAATTCCAGTATCCACCCACGCCACCGCGGAAGAGACCTTCGTCGCGCAACTGACGCGCCATGGCGGTGACCTTCGAGGGGCGCGCTGAAAATTTCACATCCACCGCGATGTTTTGCTGATGCCACGAATGCGTCTTCGCACCACGGCAGCGGGCATTGTAACCTGGCGAACGGTAGGCGGAAATGATTTCGACCTCCGATTCATTCATTTCCTGCGCGATGCGCTCGGCGACCCGCAAGGTGTAACCCATGCGACGCCATGAAGACTTGGGTGGAATGGTGTTCCAAACGCCGCCCTTCTCTTTGGCGTGGGACTCAAGTACCTGCGCGGGATCAACCCGCTTGAGCTTGAGGCTGTTGAGGTATTGGAGATATTCCTTCGCTGACTTGCCATGCATCGCCAGCCATTCCTCGGGCAGGTCGGGCATTGCCAAACCACCTTGGGATTGCGCGCTCTGTTGCGTCGCCGAATTGCTACGGCTGGTCAGAATGGTGACTTTGGGGGTCAGCGAAAAAGCCGATCCCATTGCCGAAGAACCTAGCCATCCCAAACCCGCCATGCCCAATCCACTCAGGAGACTTCTGCGGCTCATGATGGATCCGGTCTCCTCGTTTGTCGGCGTGTTGTCTTGGGTGAAAATCATGGTCTTGGTCAGAGCGGCCGTTCGGCGCTGTTGAGCGTTTCGTGTGCCGAAATTTGCCGAAAGTGGGTGACGCTCGGCAAAAATTTCGCCGCGAGGGAATCAAACGAGGCATTTGGGACAAGGAAAAAAGACCTAAAAATTGCATCTGATCGCAAATGCAGGGCATTTCGTCACCATTTCATGTTTGTTCGCAATTTGCTCACAACTTGTTCACATCGGACAAAGATGTCTGCGGATGGCAAATTTCCCAATCGATTTGCAAAATACGAGGCCTCTGATTCGGCGAAAAAATGCATGAAGTGACCAAACTTTTCCGCCGATTCCCCTAATTTGATTGCGCCACCAAGTCTCCGCGGCTAGCCTTTGACCAACCAACCAAAACGACATGGGACCCATCGGAATGCCAGAAATGATCATGATTTTCGTCGTGATCCTGTTGCTCTTCGGAGCCAAAAAACTCCCCGAGCTTGCCCGTGGCATTGGCAAGAGCATGGGTGAATTCAAAAAAGCCCGCGACGACTTCGAGCGCGAAATCACCCAGGCCGAAACCGAGTCCCGCACCAAGGACGCCCCGGGCAAAGAGCCTCGCGAGTCTTGATTCCCATACGGGCCATGCTAACTCGCGTGCGCCCAAGATCCGCCCCGAATTTTCTCGGGGCGTTTTTTTGCATTCTATGCGCGCTCATTTTCAGTAGCTGCGACCGCTCGGGTAGCGATTCGACGCATGAGTCACGCAAAACAGCATCCGCGCAAACTTGGTTCAAGCAATCCGACGCGGAAGAAACCACTGAAACCGTTGCGCAAAATCACGACCCAAAGTCCGGCAAGCTGCGCTTCATCGCCTACAATGTGGAAAACTGGCTGAACATGGATCGTATCGTCGGTCGCCGCCAGGTGGCGAATCAACCAAAGCCCGACTCGGAAAAATCCGCCGTCCTTCGCATCCTGCTCAAGCACAACCCAGATGTGATCGGTCTCTGTGAAATCGGAACCAAGGCCGACCTCGCGGAAATTCAGCAAGCACTCAAGTCGGCCGGACTCGACCTGCCCCACTCGCATCACACGGGTGGATCCGACACAGTCCGCCATCTCGGGCTGCTTTCACGATTTCCGATTACCTCGACCAGCTCGCCCGCGCAAACGCAATACACCCTCGAAGGCCGCAGCTTCGCCATCAACCGCGGCATCCTCGACGCAACCATTTCTACACATGGCGAAGAATATCGTTTCGTTGGCGTTCACCTGAAATCAAAGCGCCCTGTCGACAGTGGAGATCAGGCAAAAATGCGCCTACAGGAAGCTCACCTCTTGCGTCGTCACCTCGACAAAATCCTCGGTCCCAATCCCGATGCCAGACTCATCGTGTACGGCGATTTCAATGATAGCTACCGCAGCAACACCCTGCGCGCGGTGACAGGATCGGCCGCAAAAAATTTGCGCATCACGCCAATCTATCTCAAGGACTCGAAAGGCGAGGCATGGACCCATCACTGGTCGGGCGAAGACATCTACTCGCGCATCGATTTCATCATGACCTCACCCGCGCTTCGCCGCGAGGTCGACTTCAAGGCATCGCGCATCATCGACGACAAGCTATGGATGAAGGCATCCGACCACCGACCCATGCTTGCGGTGTTTCGCTGAAAAATCAGATCTTCGCCAGCACTTCGTCGAAGACGCCCAGCGTTTCATCGAGATCCGCCTCGGTGTGCGCGAGACTCAAGAATCCCGTTTCATACGGACTCGGCGCGAGGTAGATGCCTTTTTCAAGGCAGCCCCAGAAGAACTTTTTGAACATGCCGAGATCTTGTTTCATCACATCGGAGACATTGACGATTTCGCGGTCGGTGAAAAACAAACAGAACATCGATCCGACGCGGTTGATGCGATGCGCAATACCTCGGGACTCCATCACGCCGCGCAGGCCTTTTTCAAAGTGCGCGCCCAGTTCCTCAAGCCGCGCAAAGCCCGAGGGCTTTTCCAACTCCCGCAACTGTGCGAGCCCC
>JBEEOX010000144.1:0-4701 GCA_041191425.1 Verrucomicrobiota bacterium
CCTTGTTCCATGAGGTGCAATTTGTGCTCCCAATCGCCAGTGAGCTTGGGCGAATAAAGCCCTTCGATCTTCATGTCGCGCACCAAATCGATGAGCCGCATGCCGCTGTTGGTGACATGCAAATCACGACCTTCGCGTGCGATGTATTTTTGGGAAATGAGTCCTTCGATGATCGCCGCACGCGTGGCAGGCGTGCCGAGGCCACGCTCGGACATGGCTTCGCGCAGCGCTTCGTCATCAACGAGCTTGCCCGCGCCCTCCATCGCCGAAAGCAGGGTCGATTCGGTGTAGCGCGCGGGTGGCTTGGTTTCCTCGTGCAGGACTTCGATGGATTCGACCTTGGCATTTTCGCCAGCGCTCACAGCGGTGAGATCGTCCTTGCCGGATGCAACGCCAGCGCGTTTGCCGTAGACCTCGAGCCAGCCGGGCTTCACCAAAACGCGACCCTCGGTCTTGAAGGTGTCCGTGACATCGCCATTTGAAATCCGCGTGAGGCGAGTCGTTTGCTCAAATTCAGCGGCGGGATAAAACACGGCGATGAAGCGTTTGACGATCATGTCGTAAACTTTCTGCTCGGTGTCGCTAAGCTTGGAAAAATTTCCGGTCGGGATGATGGCGAAGTGGTCAGAAACTTTTTTGTCGTCGAACACACGCTTGAGCTTGGCGAGCTTCGGGCCATTTTCATTTTTGCCGTCGAGCACCGCCTTGGCACAGCGAGCGCAATCGAGGTCGCTGCCGGCGATTTCTCCGAGCGTTTCGCGCACATTCGCAAGGTAGTCCTCGGGTAGGTAACGCGAATCGGTACGCGGATAGGTGATGACCTTGTGTTTCTCGTACAGTGCCTGAGCGATGCTTAGTGTGCCCTTGGCAGAAAAGCCCGCTTCGCGTTGCAAGGTTGTGAGGTCGTAGAGCTGCGGCGCGATTTGTGATTGGGCTTTTTTCTCTTCGCTGATGTTACCCATCTTGCCCTCGCAGCGAGCTTTGATCGCTTCGGCAAGGGTCTGATCCCAAATCCGCTCGGGTCTGCCGTGCGGCTGGGCATCGGATTTTTTCCACTTCTCGTCGATCCACTTGCCAAGGTAATCGCCCGCCTTCACGCCGAAGTTCGCGTGGACCTCAAAGTAAGGACTCGGCTTGAAGGCCTGGATCTCAGCCTCGCGGCCGGCAAGGATGGCAAGTGTTGGTGTTTGCACGCGACCGGCGGCGGTGATGTTGAATCCGCCGTGGCGAGAGTTAAAGCAGGTCAGTGCGCGAGTGGCGTTGAGCCCGACCAGCCAGTCGGACTCCGATCGGCATTTCGCGGCGTCGGCGAGCGACTCCATTTGTTTTCCATCGCGCAGTTTGTCCCATGCTTCGGCAATCGCGTTCTGCGTCATCGATTGCATCCACAAACGCTTCACAGGTTTTTGAATGCCGCCGTACTCGACGATGTATTGGAAGATCAGCTCGCCCTCGCGGCCAGCGTCGCAGGCGTTGACGAGCAGGTCGATGTCCTTGCGCTTGGCGAGTTTGAGCACTTGCTTGAGTCGCGTCTCAGTCTCGGGCTTGGCCTCGAGTTCAAATTGTTTGGGGATCGCCGGCAGCACGCCAAAATTCCACGGCAGGTTTTTGCCATTGGGTCCGGTAGGCATCTTCAGCTCAACGAGATGACCCACGGCCGAGGTGATGACCGCCTTGTCATTTTCAAAGTAGGCATCGCGAGCGGCACCATGCTTTTCAAATTTGCCGAGCGGCTTGGCAAGCGCGCGGCTGAGGTCGGTCATGACGCTGGGTTTTTCGGCGATGATAAGTATTTTTCCCATGGCTAAGGCAAGCGGTGTGGCGAATGTGGATTGAGGGACTAGTCGCAATCATGCCGTCATGGCAAGCGGTTTGGTGAAATTTGCACACCTTGCTTCGCAAAAATTTTTTTCAAGGCGCGCCTGCGCGCGCCTGCGCGCGTGTGCGCACGCATGCGCATGCACGCGAGGCTCAATCCAGCCCGAGCACCCGGCGCCTTACCGCCTCGAGCGCGGCCTGACTCACCGCGAGTTTGAAATCGTGACGATTGCGCGGGTGAAAGACTTTGAATGCCGCTGCATCGTGATTCGTTGATGCGAGACCGATCCATGCGGTGCCGACGGGTTTTTCAGGCGTGCCTCCATCGGGCCCGGCAATGCCAGTGACTGCGACGGCAATATCGGCGCCAGACGCCTTCAAGGCGCCAGCGGCCATTTGCGTGGCGACCACTTCGCTGACCGCGCCGTGCGTCGCGAGGTTGTTTGGTGAAACATCAAGTAAGGCGGACTTCGCGTCATTCGCGTAAGTCACAAAACCATGACCAAAGACCGCGCTTGAACCCGGCACATTGGTGATGCGGTTGGCGATCAGGCCACCGGTGCAGCTTTCGGCCGTAGCCAGCGTTAGCCCATGTTCTTTCAGCAATCGCACGACTGTGGCTTCGAGCGATGAGCCGTCGTCGCTGATCAGAAACGATCCAAACTTTTCCAAGGCGATGGCCGAGCCACTTGCGATTGCATTGGGTGGGCCAATCAGGCGCAGATCAACTTCGCCAATGTGAGCGCAGTAACCGAATTCGAGATCGGGCACTTTGGCCAGTTGTGCGTCGATCCCCTGATGGAAATCGCTTTCGCCGATGCCGGTAAATTTCAGTTCGTGACTGGCATGCGCTTCATCGATCGCGGCCATGGCCTTGAGGCGCGGTGCGACCTCGTGGTGAAACATCGGGTATAATTCGCGCGGCGGGCCTGGCAGAAGAAAGACAGCGCAGTTGGATTTCCCATTGAGTCGCGGCGGCACATACACCCCAGGTGCCGTGCCATTCGGGTTTGCTAGCACATCGGCACCGACCGGCACCAGAGCTTGTTTGAGATTCGCCTGCGCCATGGGCTTGCCGCGATGCGCAAAAAAAGACTCAAGCGAGCGCAGCGCGGCCTCATCGGTGATCAATTCCAGCCCGAGCACTTCGGAGGTGATCTCCCTCGTGAGATCATCGCTGGTTGGGCCAAGTCCGCCCGTCACGATGATCGCTTCGCTTCGCGAGATCGCTTCTTCTATCGCTTCGCGGATCGCCGCGCCATCGGGCACGGTCGTCTGCCGCGCGACGCGCAGGCCAAGTTTGAAAAGCTCGCGACCAAACCACGCACCGTGAGTGTTGATCGTGTTGCCAAGCAACAACTCGGTGCCGGTGTTGATGACCTCGATGCGCATGCGGCTTGCGTTGCGGGACGGGTGAAATCAGTCGCTTTTCTTTTCGCCGCTCGCTTCGGAAGCTTTCTTGGCCGCTTCTTCCTTGCCCTCTTCAAGCCGTTTGCGGAATTGATCGATCATTGGACTCATCGGGCTATCCGAAGCTAGAGATGCGGCTTCGTCGACCGATTTCAGAGCTTCATCAAACTTCCCCGAAGAAGCCAGAATTGCGGAGCGGGTCATCATGAGCTGCACGCTTGCTTCCAACTCAAAGCCTCCCTCTTTGAGAGTTTTATCGACCAAGGCGAGCGCGCCTTCGTGATCGCGTTTGGCGCCAAATTCTTGCAGCGATTTTTGGAATGTCTCGAAGCGTTTGGCGGAATCTGCCTTTTTCGCAAAGCCTGTGGCGTCCTTTGGATCTGCGGTGCGGATTTGCTCGGTGATGTCTCCATAGAAATTGGTAACAACCTTTTCTTCGAGCTTCATCGCCGCGAGCGCATCGACCAATGCCTTGGCTTTCTCGACGCCCTCGGACTTTTCAGCCTTGGCAAACGCTTCGTCGCGCTTGGTCTTGTTTGCGCGAAGCCCGTTGAGGTGCTCGACATATTTTTCGGGTCCGCCTTTTTGATAACCAGTTGCGGCATAGGGCCTGCCTTCGGCATCGCAGAGCAGGATCGTCGGGTAACCTTGCACAGCATACTTTTCTCCAAGCTTGGTATTTTTTTTGCGCGCCTCATCGGACAACTTGGCCTTGTCGCGTGGGAAGTCGATTTCCACCAGCACGAAGCTATCCTTCACTCCGGCCTTGAATGCATCGTGCTTGAAGACTTCGTCGTTGAGCTTGATGCACCAGCCGCACCAGTCGGATCCTGTGAAGTCGATGAGCAGGTCCTTTTTCGATTCACTTGCGGATTTCTTCGCGGCATCGAAGTCGGTGATCCATCCTTCGCCGCCGGCGAATGCTTGACCCGAAATGTGGAGCGCCAAGATGGCGGTGCAGAGCTTGAGGAATGTTTTCATGGTTTCCCCTCAAACCTGAGTCTCTGCGTGACAGGCGTCGAGAAACAAATCACGGAATGTATCCAAGCCACGGACCAAGCCATTTCTCGGCTTCGGTTAGGGTCATGCCCTTGCGTTTTGCGTAGTCCTCGACTTGATCTTTCTGCAAATCGCTGATCGCAAAGTAGTGACTCTCGGGGTGTGAGAAATACAGACCGCAAACCGCCGCGCCCGGATGCATGGCGCAGCTTTCGGTGAGCGACACGCCGGTGGCCTCGGTCGCGTTGAGAAGTTCAAATAACAAGGGTTTTTCCGTGTGATCAGGCTGCGCCGGATAGCCGGGCGCCGGGCGTATTCCGCGGTAGTTTTCGTGAATGAGCTGATCATTCGTCAACTCGCCTTCGGTCTCGTAGCCCCAGTCGATGCGCGCCTTGTGGTGCAGGCATTCGGCAAAGGCCTCGGCAAAGCGGTCGGCGATCGCTTTGACCATGATCGAGCCGTAGGGGTCGTTGG
>JBEEOX010000145.1:0-4646 GCA_041191425.1 Verrucomicrobiota bacterium
TCCGGCAGCAATTTTTCACCGAAAAATCCGCGGCCGAAATCCTCGATCCCGGCTTTGATGCGGTCGTTGACGCCATCGACCAATCACGCCACAAGGCCTTTCTCATCGCCGAATGCCATCGACGCGGAATCTTCGCCGTCACTTGTGGAGGTGCTGGAGGACGCCGCGACCCGACGCGCATCCGCGTCGCCGACCTCGCCCATAGCGGCAAGGATCCATTGCTCCATCAACTGCGCCGCACCCTGCGCCGCGAGTACGGATTTCCAAAAACTCCTCTCGGCCAAAAACCCGCACCACTTGGCATCGACGCCGTGTTCTCCGACGAACCGCAGGCCTACCCGCAATGCGACGGCTCAGTATCCGACGAGCGCCCCACCGATGCGGACCTTCGCCTCAACTGCGCCTCGGGCTTTGGCACCGCCACCCACCTCACCGCCAACTTCGGACTCACCGCCGCCTCACGCGTGCTCGAATACCTGGCACGCGGATAAGAAAAATGCGCAGTTCATAAGAACCGCGCATCATCAGACCGCCCAACATAAGGCGGCAAAGTTGGATCGTTCGTCAAATCACAGACCCTTCTTCGAAAGGCGAGTGCCTGGAGTCGCTCCTTGGCGGGCCTTGAACTTCGGGTTGGATTTGCAGATCACGTACACCGTGCCTTTGCGTTTCACGACTTGGCAATCAGCGTGACGGCGCTTGGCGGAGGCAAGGGAGGAAAGAACTTTCATGACGGAAAAATGGTTGATGTTTTCGACTGCCCGGGAGCGCGTCGGGACGCGGAAAATAGGAGGCGCATGACCTTTGTAAAGCAAATTCCACCCAATTCCCGAGGGTTTTTAACAAGTTTCCTTGGGCTGAAAATGCCCATCCGCCATGGAAATCGGCCATTTCGTTAAGAAAAGTGTATTTTTTGCTTTTCCGAAAAATCACCCATGCTTAGCTCATGAGCATGAAAATCGTACTGCTCGCGATGGCATTGGTTTCACTCAACTCCTGCAACACAATCATCGGCATGTACCGAGACACCAAGCAGGCAGTGATCTGGACCAAGGACAAAATCCAAGGATCGGGTGGCGGTGGCGATGCCTACAGCGACGCGCCGGTTTATTGAGAGAGCGAATGAGTATCAGCGCTCTCAATCGAGCAACTCGCCATAGCGTTTGCGAGCGAGCTCCAAGGAGAGTTCCAGCACTCCCTGACTGCGGGGGTGCTTCAATGCCTCATCCGACATTGCCGCGCATTCGGCATAGCTGAGCGAGCGAATCGCATGACCCACCCGCGAAACCTGTTGAGGACCCACCGACAATTCCTCCGTGCCCAAACCAATGAGCAAAGGCGTGAGCCGTACATCACCAGCCATTTCACCGCAAATCCCGGTCCAAATCCCATTGTCACTCGCGGCATCGATCGTGCGTTTGATCAATCGGATCACCGCCGGATGCGTTGGACGATAAAGGTCGGCCACATGCGGATTCACGCGGTCGGCGGCGACGGTGTACTGAATCAAGTCGTTGGTCCCGATCGAAAAGAAATCAACTTCAGGTGCGATGAAATCGGCGCACAGCGCGGCGGCCGGCACTTCGATCATCACGCCCACTGGCAGATTCGGATCAAAGGGTATTCCCTCTTTTTCCAGTTCATCCATGCAGCGCAGCACCATTTCCTTGCCGCGGCGCACTTCAGAAAGCGCCGAGATCATCGGAAACATCACGGCGATCTTGCCCTTCGCACTTGCCCTCAATACCGCGCGGATCTGTTCACGGAACATCGCAGGACGCGCCAGTGAAACACGAATGCCGCGCCATCCGAGAAACGGATTCGGCTCAGCTTCGGTAAGTGGTTCGACAGGCAATTTGTCGCCACCCGCATCGAGCGTGCGAACGATCACCGTGTGCGGCGACATCTCCGTGGCAACCCGCGAGTAAGTTTCAAATTGCAGCTTTTCGTCGGGGATCTCCTCACCACCGAGCAAAAGAAATTCCGTGCGGTACAGCCCCACGCCCTTGGCACCACTGCGTTTGACCAATGGCAATTCCTCAACGATTTCAATGTTGGCGGAAACCGTGAGCGATCTGCCATCAATGGTCTCAGTGGCATCGGCGCTCTTGGCATCGACCAGACTGCGCACCCGCTCTTTTTCGTCTTTCAACTGACGATACCTCGCGAGCGTTTCCTCGCGCGGATAAAGAATGAGCTTGCCCGTGTATCCGTCGAGAATCGCCGGCGCAAGCGCGGTCATGTCGATCACCGCATCCTCAAGACCCACTACCGCCGGCACACCAAATGCACGCGCAAGAATCGCAGTGTGCGAGTTCACGCTGCCCTGCTCGGTGGCAAACCCAAGCACCAGCCCGCGGTTCATCGAGGCCGTGTCAGATGGCGCCAAATCGTAGGCGACCAAAATGTGGCGACCATCAGGTCCGCCGTGACGACCGTCATCATCAGGGGAAAAATTTCGCAGTAGCCGCTGAGCCACATCTTCAAGATCGGCGGTGCGCTCGCGCAAAAACGGATCGGGGATCCGCCGCATTGCCTCGAGGAAATTTTGCATCACCGCATAAAACGCGTACTCGGCATTTTGCTTGCGGCTCGCGATCGCAGCCAGCACCCGCTCGACCAGCGAGCGATCCTCCAGCATCATCACATGGGCCTCGAAAATACCGCTTTCGTTCTCACCCGAAAGATCCTCAAGCCGCCCCTGCAACTCGACGAGCTGACGCTTGGTCGACTCGAGCGCCTCCTTGAATCGTTCCTGCTCGTCCTCGACCTCGGACTCGGAAATTTCATAGACCTCAGGCGCCGAAAACCCACGCGCCACCACATGCAAAGGCGCGATCGCAATGCCCGGCGACGCGGGAATCCCCTCGTACACGGTTTCGACTTTCTTGCTCGGATCATCCATCGGGCAAAGCAAACCTGCTTGCCAGCCGCGGCGCGATCAAGACGCAAATTGACCGATCCCACCACACGCAAAGGATGAACTTGCACGACCGCACTTTGCAGCGGATCCTCCCTCCATGTCATCGCTCGTCAAAGCCCTTTCCGCCATCGGCACCGGACTCTTTGCCGCCAACGCTGCGGAACCTCTCGCCGTTGGCGCCAAGCTCCCGCAGGTGTCACAGAAAAACCAAGAGGGCGTAAGCCTCACGCTGACGAAAGTGGGAGCCAGCGGATGGCTGCTCGTTTACTTTTACCCGAAGGCCGATACTCCGGGTTGCACGAAACAAGCCTGCAGCCTTCGTGATGCTTTTGCGACACTCACCGAGAAAGGCGTGAAGGTCCTCGGCGTCAGCACCGATTCACCCAAAGCGCAAAAAGCCTTTCGCGAAAAATACCAACTGCCTTTCGACCTGCTTGCCGATGAGGACTCGACCATCGCCAAAGCCTTTGGCGTGCCCACCACCTTGGGCTTTGCGAAGCGTCAGGCCTTCCTCTTCAAGGATGGCGTGCTCGCGTGGGTCGACCTCTCAGCCTCGACCGAAGAGCAGGCAGCCGATGTGCTGAAATTCATCGAGACGAAATGATGATGCGCAATCACGCCGCGCGCGTGTTTGCAGTCATGAACGATGAAGTTTTCTCGGAGTTCAATGCCCGACGACTCTCGATGAATTCCTTGTATCGCACCAATTCCATGCGCCCGTCGTGATGCTCGATGATCGCGGTGAGACTCTCAACCCAATCGCCGGAATTGAGATAATGCACGCCACCTGCCATGCGATCCTCAGGCGTATGAATATGCCCGCAGATGATACCCTCGCAGTTTTTCTTGCGCGCAAGATTGCGCAGCAAATCTTCGTAACGATCGGCAAAGCACACGGCTGATTTGACCTTCGCCTTCACCTGTTTGCTAATGGAATAGTATTCTTTGCCACGCCACGCACGCCACAGGTTGTAAATGCGGTTGACCCGCAAAAGCAAATCGTAACCCACCGCACCCACGACCGCCAACCACTTGTGATTGGTTGAAACGCTGTCGAAACCATCGCCGTGAATGACCAGATAGCGTTTGCCATCTGGCGTGAGATGAATGTGTTCCTTGACGAGGCTCACGCTGCCAAATGCCAGCGGCATGAAGCGCTCGAGGATCTCGTCGTGATTGCCGCGAAGATACACGACCTGAGTATCATCACGCTCAGTCATTTTGAGAATCTTGCGGATCACTCGACTGTGACGCGATGTCCACTGACCTCCCCTTCGCAGAGCCCAACCATCAATGATGTCACCATTGAGCACCAACTTGCGGCACTCGATGTGCTTGAGAAAATCGACCACCTCATCGGCCTTGCTGTCGCGCGTGCCAAGATGAATATCGGAAAGAAAAACCGTGCGGCATGAAAGCTTTTGGCGCTTTGCAGTGCTTTTGACTTTGCTGTGAGTGACTCCCGTTGCGGTGACCACCTCATTAAAAACATCTTCTAGGCCATTGATAATTTCTTCCCATCCAAGCGGCTCGACACTTCGACGCGCGGCAAGGCGCAGAGGATGATCGGGCCGCATCCGCATCGCACGCAGAGCTTCAGCGATGAAGGCCTGCTCATTTCCCTTGGGGACCTTGAGTCCGTTGAAGCCATGCTCCACATGCGCCTGCGCCGCCGCGTAATCATAACTCACGCAGGCCAAACCGCTGGCCATGCCTTCCAGCA
>JBEEOX010000146.1:0-4591 GCA_041191425.1 Verrucomicrobiota bacterium
ATCCGCGCCCGCCAACTCATCGCCCGCGGATTCTCGGTCGAAGTCGTCGAACGACTCAACGACGAAGCCACCGAGGCCCTCGTGCTCAGCTTCATCGACGACAAGTTCGCGCGCATCGCCAGCGGAGGCGCTTGAGGTTTGTGTCGGCGCCGCGAGGCCGCGACGCCCTACCACAAACGGAAGGGCGCATCCCGATCCTGGCATCGGGACACGCCCATCGCGAACCAACGAATTTTTGGAATCCAACGGCTCACCAGCCGATCAGTCGGGAAACAGCGGTGCGAAGGGTGGCTTCGAGCACGGCGGCCTCGCCGTGGGTGAGAGGGATGGCGACTTTGCGCACGGATTTGTCGGCGGCCGTTTGACGCGACATGCCGAGCAAGTAGGGCGCACGGCCCGGATCGTCGCGAAAACTCAGCTCGAAACTGCTGTTGGCTTTTTCTGACTGATGGAAAAGTTTCGCCTGTGGAATGCCGCCTTGCAGGGTGGCAAGCACCTGGCCGATGTCGCTGAGGTTCCACTTCATCGTGATCTTGTTTTCCCAGTCGAATTGTTTGTCGCCAGATTGGTTCGCCGCATCAACAAACAGCGCGGCTTTGGCGCGGTTGAGGCTGAAGCGGACCACGCCACCTGTCGCGCGCGGGTTCGGCTTGTAGATCGTGTAATCGGCAGGGAACTCCGAACCGCGCGTATCGGAATCATCGCCAGTAGCGGCAGTTTCCGGGCGGGCGGTAGGACGACGATTTCCAGCGCCATGAGTGGGGGCAGCAGCCGGATAGGTTTCATTCTGGGTCGGGTTTTGTGTCATTGTTTTCATAATCTCATTTGTTGGGATTCGTTTTCAATGAAACATGGAAGTTTTGACCCCGCAAGAAAAAATATGTTCATTTGAACATTATTTTAATTGAGCTTTGAATTGCGCCTTGGCCGCCCTTGACGGTGCGGGCATGGTGGCCCGGTGAATGTCCGCGTGCTGATCGATGGCCCCTCGGAGCTGGTGTTTGACTACGCCGTGCCGACTGGGATGACCATGCACGCTGGGTGTCGGGTGCGGGTGCCGCTGCGACGCAAACAGGCGACCGGCACCGTGCTGGCGGTGGTCGAGCCCGCGCAATCGGACTTCGGCCTGCGCGAGGTTGATGCCCTCATCGACCCCGAGCCACTGGTCACGCCCGTCCTGTTGCGCATGGGCGAATGGATCGCCGATTATTACGGCTGCGGCATCGAGACGGTGATCCGCTCGCTGTTGCCAGAGGCAGTGAGGTCGGAAGAAAATTCCGCCAAGACTCGCAGAGTCGCGGTGCTCGCAAAACAACCCGATGCCGAAGCAATGGAAAAACTCGCGCGTCGCGCGCCGCGTCAGCATGTGATCCTAAGCATTTTGAATCACGCACCGGAAAAACGCATGGCGGTGACCGAGCTCGGCGATGGCGCGAATGCCGCATTAAAGGCATTGGAAAAATCCGGGCATGTGCGAATCGAAAACGAAGAAGTGCGCCGCGATCCCGAAGCCGAGGGCCTCGACGAAGTGGTGGGCTCTTCGCCGCTTGCGCTGAACGAGGAACAGCAATCGGCGTTGAATGCGATCGTGCAAAGCCTCGAAACAGAGACGCCGGCACCAATCCTTTTGCTCGGCGTCACGGGATCGGGAAAAACCGAAGTGTATCTGCAAGCCGCGCAAGCGGTTCTCGATCGCGGCAAGACGGTCTTGGTCTTGGTGCCGGAAATTTCGCTGACCCCCCAAACCGTGCGGCGATTCAAATCACGCTTCGCGGCGATGCAAGATCAGGTGGCCGTTTTGCATTCGCATCTTTCGCAAGGCGAACGCTTCGACGAGTGGCATCGCATTCGCAAAGGCAAGGCGCGCATCGTCATCGGCGCACGCTCGGCGGTGTTTGCACCATTGCCGGATCTCGGGCTGATCCTCGTCGATGAGGAACACGAAAACACCTACAAGCAGGAAAGCGTGCCGCGCTATCACGGACGCGATGTCGCGGTGTTGCGCGCGTCATTTGAGAAATGCGCGATCGTGCTGGGCTCGGCAACACCGTCACTCGAATCATGGCACAACACGCAGTTGAAAAAATATCAACTCGTGCGACTTGATCAACGAGCGGACGGGCAATCCATGCCTCTGGTGCGCGTCGTCGACATGCGACTCGAAGCAACCAAGCGCAAGGGTGGGCCCGCGATGCTTTCCGACAAACTTCGCAGCGCGCTCGAGCAGCGATTGGAAAAAGGCGAGCAATCGATTTTGTTTCTCAACCGCCGCGGTTTTGCGCGCTCCTTGCAATGCCCGCAATGCGGGCATGTCTGCCAATGCCCGCACTGCGCGGTGGCGCTGACCTATCATCGCAGCGACGAGCGCCTCGTGTGCCATGTGTGTGGGCATCAGGCGATCGTTCCTCGCAAATGCCCGGAGTGCAAAGATCCGGCGATCATCCTGCAAGGCTACGGCACGCAGAAGGTCGAGGAGGTGCTCGCCAAAGTTTTGCCTTCGGCAAAAATCGCCCGCATCGATGCCGATGCGATGCGACGCAAACACGCGCTGCGCGACACGCTCAATGCCTTCAAGTCGCATAAGATCGATGTGCTCATCGGCACGCAAATGATCGCCAAGGGATTGCATTTCCCGAATGTCACGCTCGTCGGAATTCTCAATGCCGACCTCGGACTGCACATTCCCGACTTCCGCGCGGGCGAGCGGACCTTCCAACTCATCACGCAAGTCGCGGGCCGCGCCGGACGCGGCGACCTCGCGGGCGAAGTGATCGTGCAAACTTTCACACCGCATTCGCCATCGATCCAATTCGCGCGGCGTCACGACTTCGATGGATTTTCCGAACAGGAAATGGAATTTCGCCGGCAGTTTGGCTTCCCGCCCTTCGGCCATTGCGCGGTGCTGACATCAAGATCGAATCACGAACGCCGAGCGGAATTCACGCTGCAAACCCTGCACCTGCGTCTCAAGGAAGATTTGCCGTCAGGCATTGCGCTCGGCGAAGTGCTGCCCTCCCCGCTCGTGCGCGCGCATGGCCAATACCGATTTCAAATCACGCTGCGCTCGCGTCAGGCCAGATCCCTCACCCGCCATGTGCAAGCGGTTCTCGCCAAGACATCGCTGCCCGAAGATGTCACCGTCGTCTTCGACATGGACGCGCAGAGTTTTTCGTGATGAAGGGCCATGTTTGCAAATGTCCTGACAATTTGGCCTGAAACCCTAAATATTCTTCCATGATCAATCCTGTCACCCGCGCGCCCTTGTATCGATCAGTTGCGATCGCTGCATCTCGTCAGAAGCATGCCAGCCCCCTCATCGCTCTTCTAATTTTCCTCGTAGCTGCCACGCCACGAGCCCATGCCGTTGCCGATCAGAATGTCGCTGACGAGGCTGTGTCGAAAGGAGCAAACCGCAATAAACCCGAAAAAGTCGAAGCCTTTCGGGATCAAGCACTCGGGATGTTCATCCACTGGTCGGTGGATTCACAGCTCGGTACGGTCATAAGCCATAGCCTCGTGGGTGCAGATGACGATTACGCGCGCCGATTCTTCGAAGAGCTGCCCAAGTCCTTCAATCCCGTGAGATACGATCCGATGGAGTGGGCGACTCTGGCAAAATTATGTGGGTTCAAATATGCCGTGTTCACCAACAAACACCACAGCGGCTTCTGCATGTTTCCAACCAAAACCACAAACTTCTCCATCGCAAACACGCCCTACCGCAAAGATGTCACCCAGATGTATGTCGATGCCTTCCGCGGCGCAGGACTTGGCATGGGATTCTATTTTTCTCCAGATGACTTCGCAATGCTTCACCAACAAGGCATTCCGATCTCACGCTACAAGCATGGTGGCGATCGCAGGGTTCTACCGACCGAAAATCCCGAACTGATGAAGCGCAACCTCGCCCAGATCGAGGAACTCTACACCCGCTATGGCTCGGTGGACTACTTATTCATTGATGGTCAGCCTGAAGGCATTCGCGATCTCGCATGGAAACTCCAACCGGACACCCTCGTGACCCGAGGGGCCATCGAAACTCCAGAACAAAAATTGCCCGAAAAAATGCTACCCGATCCTTGGGAGGCCTGCTTCACGCTGGGCACTCAATGGCAGTTCAAACCTACCAACGAAAAATACAAATCGGGAGCTGAGTTGATCAACATGCTCATCGAAACCCGCGCCAAAGGCGGCAATCTGCTGCTTAACGTTGGACCCGAACCCTCCGGCTCGATCCCCTTCGAACAGGAGCGGATCATACGCGAACTTGGTCTTTGGCTTTTTATCAATGGCGAGGCGATCTATCAGGTTCGGCCCTGGCATGTTGCTCGCGAAGGCGATGTCTGGTTCACCCGCTCATCGACAGAACCCTCGACTGTGTACGCCTTTCTAACAGGACAAGGCGAGTGGCAGCGCGGTAAGCGCAAGAGTTTCGTGCTGCAATCGCTCAAAGCCACGACCGATACCAAAATCAGCGTGCTAGGGCACGATGGAGAAATTCTCGAATACGCCCCTCAAGCCGATCCCGCGCCGAAGTTTTTACAGCTAGATGACGGTCTCCATCTCGACATCATGCTCGCTCAGCGGATTT
>JBEEOX010000147.1:0-4582 GCA_041191425.1 Verrucomicrobiota bacterium
ACTGTGGCCGCTCAAAGCTCTCTGCGATTACATCGAAGCAAGCGGTGATTTTGGCATTCTCGATGAAGAGGTCGCATGGACCCAGCCCGGCAGCGCGCAAACCACAAAGGAAACATCTCCGCTCATCGACCATGTCGTCGCCAACATCGCATGGCTTCGAGACCACTGCGTGCCCGGCACCGCCCTGCTTCGCTACGGCGATGGCGATTGGAACGACTCGCTGCAACCTGCGAAGCCCGAATTTCGTGAGCGCCTTGTCAGCTCATGGACCGTTGCTTTGTGCTACCAAGTCCTGCGCCGACTCGAAGAACTTTCGCGTCAATCGAAGCGCGAATTTGCCGGACTCGCTGGTTTCGCCGATGCAGTCCAGGCCGATTGCCACCAGCATCTGGTGATCGATGGAACCATCTGCGGATTTTTCCTATTCGATGAAAACTCATCCTCATCGGGTCAGCCGCTGCTCCACCCAAACGACAAACTCACCGGTATTCACCACAGCCTGATTCCGATGACTCGCTCGATGCTGGGCGGACTTTTTTCCATGGAGGAGATGGAACATCATCTCAGGCTCATCGAAAACCACCTGCTCGCTGCCGACGGGGCGCGACTCATGGATCGTCCGCCTGCCTATCGTGGCGGTATCTGTGAAATTTTCCAACGAGCGGAACTCAGTTCCTGCTTCTCGCGCGAGATCGGCATCTTTTACACCCACGCCCACTTACGCTTTATCGAAACGATGGCGCATCTTGGAAAAGCCGATGCCATGCTCAAAGCCTTTGGCATGGTGAATCCCGTCGACCTGAAATCATCGGTCGCCAACACCCTGTCGCGTCAAGCAAACGCCTATTTCTCCAGCTCCGATGCCGATGTCACTTCACGCTACGAAGCCGCCGATCGCTACGAGGAAATTGTTTCTGGGAAAATCGGCGTGCATGGCGGCTGGCGCATCTACTCAAGCGGCCCGGGTATTTTTCTCAACCTCGTGCTCACGCGCATGCTCGGCATCCGCCAGCATTGCCAACACATCGTCATCGACCCGGTGATGCCTCGCGAACTCAACGGACTTGAGGCGACCATTCCATGGAAAAACGACTGGCTGCGTGTTCGTTTCGAGATCCTCCATGCCAATCACAGCCCGCGCGGTGTCCGCCTCAATGGCACCGAACTCGCGCCCGAAAAGCTTACTGAAAACCCCTACCGTCAGGGCGGATGGATGATCAACGCTCTTGATTTCAACAAGCATCTCAGCGCGGAAGAAAACCTGCTCGAAATCGCGTTGTAGTCCGCTCGACGCGCAATTCCATTTGCTCGGGCGGCACTGCGGGCTTAAAAACTTTCAAGCCATGCCAGAGAAACCGTTTTTCTATCAGGAGCCTTTTCCACTCGCAGCCGACACGACGGAGTACGAGTGCATCTCGACTGAGCATGTTTCGATGGTGGAATTCGAGGGTCGACCCATTCTGAAAATCGATCCTGAAGCCCTCACCCTGCTTTCAGCCGAGGCCATCAAGGCGATCAACTTTACCCTTCGCGCCGATCATCTCGCGCAGGTTGCTGCGATTCTTGAAGATCCCGATGCGTCGGAAAACGACCGCATGGTCGCGCTCATGCTTTTAAAAAATGCTGAGATCGCATCGCACGGCATTCTCCCCTTTTGCCAAGACACTGGCACTGCGACCATCGTTGGCAAAAAAGGTCAGCAAGTTTGGACCGGCTGCGACGATGCGGAGTTTCTCTCGAAAGGCATCCACCAAACCTACACGCAAGAAAACCTGCGTTACTCGCAAACCGCACCGCTCACGATGTACGAGGAGGTCAACACCAAGACCAACCTCCCTGCGCAGATCGATCTCTACGCCACCGAAGGCGATGCCTACCATTTTCTTTTCGTGAGCAAGGGCGGTGGATCTGCCAACAAAACTTTCCTCTATCAAGAAACGAAAGCCTTGCTCAATCCGCAGCGCCTCAAGGAATTCTGCGTCGAAAAAATGCGCTCGCTCGGCACCGCCGCCTGCCCGCCCTACCACCTCACTTTCGTGATCGGCGGCACCTCGGCGGAGAACTGCCTCAAAACCGTCAAGCTCGCCTCGACCCGCTACCTCGACAAGCTCCCCACCTCGGGCAACGAGCATGGTCAGGCATTCCGCGATCTCGAACTCGAAAAGGAACTCCTCGCCCTCTCGCGCGAGATCGGCATCGGCGCGCAATTCGGCGGCAAGTACTTCGCGCTCGATGTCCGCGTCATCCGCCTCCCGCGTCACGGCGCCTCATGCCCGGTCGGTGTTGGTGTCTCATGCTCGGCCGATCGTCAGGCGAAAGCAAAAATCACTAAGGACGGCATCTTCATCGAGAAACTTGAAAAAAATCCTGGCCGTTTTATCCCTGAAAAATTCCGCCATTGGAAATTCAACGGAGTGCCGATCAACCTCGATCTCGGCATGGAGGAAACGCTCAAGACGCTGACCAAATACCCGGTCACCACCGCTGTCGCGCTCACCGGCACTATCATCGTCGCGCGCGACAGCGCTCACGCGAAACTCAAAGAGATCCTCGACGAAACCGGCGATCTACCCGACTACTTCAAACAATACCCGGTCTATTACGCCGGTCCCGCCAAAACACCACCCGGCATGCCCTCGGGTTCCTTTGGTCCCACCACCGCAGGCCGCATGGATGGCTATGTCGACCTCTTCCAATCGCACGGCGGATCGATGGTCATGCTGGCCAAAGGCAATCGCTCGCAAGCGGTCACCGATGCCTGCAAAAAACATGGCGGATTCTACCTCGGATCAGCCGGCGGTCCCGCCGCGCTCCTTGCGCAGGATCATATCCGTTCGCAAGAAGTGGTCGCCTTTCCCGAACTCGGCATGGAAGCGGTGTGGAAAATCACCGTCGAAAATTTCCCCGCCTTCATCCTCGTCGATGACAAAGGCAACGACTTCTTTACGAAACTCAACACCTGCCCGGTCTGCAACTGATTCACGCCACATAAAATATGCCACGCTTCGCCATCGTTCTTTTCGCGTGCCTCGCGCTCTCGTCCTGCGGACTGCCCAGTGCCTTGGGTCGATCTGTCTCTCGAGTCTTCACCAGCGCGGCCGACATCACGAATGCCGCAGCCGATGCTGTCGCGTTTTAACAAAGCGCATCACGCGAGGGATCGCTCACTCACTTCGCGCACACCATCGGCGCCGATGCTGAAATAAAACCAGCGCGTTTCCGCAGGCATGAGCGATGGAAATTTGTCGGCCCACTCGGCCACCACCACGCCGCCGCATTCGAGATACTCATCCCAGCCGAGGCCAATGAGCTCTTCGGCCGATCCGAGGCGGTAGAAATCAAAGTGACTCACCGGCAGTCGACCGCCCGCGTACTCGTGCACCAAGCCAAAGGTCGGACTCGTGACCTCGGCAGTGCAACCGATCTCCGCAACAAAACCCTTCACCCAATGGGTCTTTCCCGCACCGAGATCGCCCACCAAGCCGATCACGGCACCAGCTTCGCTCTCTCGCGCGATCGCCGCACCCATCGCCATCATTTCATCAACGCTGTGAATGTGCATCGTCATTGCCGAATCATGGAACATTCAAAACCACCTGAGGGTCGATGCAAAAAAAAGGCCAGTCCGCACTCACGAACTGGCCCAAAAAACACAAACCAATGAAACAATGAAAACTTACGGCAGAAGGTTGATCGCGCGCGATTGCTTGATCGCGTTAGTGATCTTGCGATGAAGCTTGGCCGAGACACCCGTCACGCGGCGCGGCAGGATCTTGCCGGTTTCCGAAGTGAACTTGCTGAGCAACTCGGGGTTGGTGTGCACGACTTGATCGGCAGGGATATCATGACGCCTGCGAGGCATCTGACGGTTTGCCTTGCGGAAGTTGATACGGCGTTGAACGGTCTTAGGCTCGGACATGGGAAAAATCAGCGAAGTTCACGGTGAAGGGTGCGGCGCTTGAGAAAGGGATTGAATTTCACCTTCTCCAAACGGCCTGGGGTGCGGAGGCTCTTCTTGTTACGCGTGGTGACGTAACGCGAAGTCGGTTTGCCCTCGGCTTTGGCCTCGGTGCATTCAAGGATGATGATCTCGCGTGGCATGGATGGAAATTTGGGGGACGCGGAGAATGGCTTAATCCTCCTCTTCGTCAAGCGAAACCGACTCGGAATCTTCGTCGTCGGCATATTTTCCGCCGCTGAAGCCAACTTCGTTGGACGGACGGAAGCGCCTTTTGCCGTATTCCTTTTCCCACTGGGCCTGACATTCAACGGTCAGGCGCGCAAATGGAATCGCCTCAAGTCGGGCTTGCGGGATTTTGCGGCTGGAGAGTTCACAAATGCCGTATTGGCCTTTGCGAATCCGCACCAAGGCTTCTTCGATTTCGTACAAAGCGTCCTGCTCCTTGGCCAACACCGAGAGGGCAAAGTCGCGGTCATAGGCATCGCTTCCCGCGTCGCCCTGATGCTGACCACTGCCCGACGCTTCCGAACCCTCGGGCGCGTTACGAATCGTGTCGCGGGTCATGCCCGACATGGAGTCGACGAGCTCATCGCGCAGATCGAGCAAGCGCTGACGCTGCTT
>JBEEOX010000148.1:0-4528 GCA_041191425.1 Verrucomicrobiota bacterium
AACTTCCCAGGCATCATCGACTCCCTCGATCACCGCCCGCGATGGGTTGCCCGTGCGCCGGATGTCCTCCATCACGCGCTCGCGCACAGCATCGATGTGGTCGTGAACGATTTCCTCATGCACCGCAGTGCGACGAAAATGAAATCCATACTGAAGGAACGCCAAGTCCCTCCCCTGCGCGCGAAACTTTTCGACCATTTCGTCAAACCGCTCGCGAGCCGTTGAGTCGAAACCCTCAAGCTGAATCTCGCGCAAGGCCTCCGGCTTCAAAATACGCGGACGCTGCGCCTCAACCTCCCCAGTGCGAATGCGCACCTCGCCGACGCGATCCATCAACTCGCTGATCAGCTGAAACTCAAAACGCGTTTCACCAAAAGTCATGATTCGATGATCCGGCTCACGCAGAACACGGGTGGTTTCTAGCGCGTATTGAATGTCGTCCGGCGAATGCATGTGCGGAAATGATCGGCTTGCTCGGTGTATTTTCAACGAAAACAACAAGGGCGGACACCGCGAAGGAGCCCGCCCTTGGAAATGATCACAAGTGGTGGATCAGCCCTGCTGGCTGTTGATGTAGTTGATGACATCGGAAACGGCCTGAAGCTTTTCGGCTTCTTCGTCGGGCACTTCGATATCGAATTCCTCTTCAAAGGCCATCACAAGCTCAACGGTGTCGAGCGAATCAGCTCCGAGGTCTTCAACGAATTTGGCCTCTGGGGTGACTTGATCGGCGTTGACGCCAAGTTGGTCGACGATGATGTCCTTTACACGGTCTTCGATGCTTTTGTCTGACATGGTGGTGTGGTTGGTGTTGGAGTTGGAGATGCTTAGTGTCGGAAGGTTGGGCTTGGCAACCCATAAAATGAAAAAGCGAGGGCAATTTCGGCGATTGACATATCCCTCCTAGGAGTTTTCGGACTTCGGCTCTGACGCTGCGGTTTCTTCGGATGCCACGACGTAGTCGACGATCTCACCAGAAAACTTCGAGCGGATCAATTTCATCAATCGCTCGGCGGGCTCGTCGTGGGCTTGATTGAATCCGCCATAGGTGAGGCCATCCAGCCTGATCCTGCCTCGTCCGGACGCGTCCTCGTAATCGATGAAGGCCAGGCCCTTGTTGGACCACTTGCGCAAGTCGAGGCGTTTCATCGCAGCATAGGGAATCTTTTTTCCCTGGGGTGATCTCACTCCTTCTTCGTCACCCTCGATTCGGCGCGACATGGTGCGCAGGAAAATGAAAACAGCGACCACCGCGAGGATCACGCAGATCCAGAAAACCACCCATTGTTCGTGAATTTTTCCCGCATCGTAAGGTTGCTCGGGCGGATTCGAGCTCAGCCCTTCTTTGCCCGTGTATTCCAGCCACAGCTTGTTCCACTGCATCGGCAGCATTCGATCGTAATCATGCAAAATGTCCGGCCACGGCAGAGGCAATTTCAGATCTGCAGGCAAGGTGGAATGATCCTCTGGCAACTGAACCGATTGCTTAGCGGCATGCTCTTTCCACGAATCGGCAGTCAGCCCTCCCTGCGCCTTCATCGATGCGAATTGCTCGTTGGCAGTTTGGAAATTCCGATGAAGAAAGAAGACGAGATTCTTTTTCCGATAACCCGTGGATCCATCGATGAAAAACAGCACGGCAAATACCACCAGCATCAGGAGAATCAGCATGACCCGCGAGATGAACCAGCGGGTCGGCTTGCACACGATGGGCAGTTGATGCTTCATGGGTCGTTATAAGACAGGCAAGAGGAAGGGCTGGCAAGCGAAACGGGCTGTGGGGCCTAGGTGATTTTTTCGAGATTTTTGAGGATTTTGATACGATTCCCACTTGTTCTAAGGCTGCGGGTCGTTTACGCAGGCGCCGTCATGCCAATTGCCACACCTGCCCAATACCGTGCCATGCTGGATGCCGCCCAAAAAGGCGGCTACGCCTACCCTGCGATCAATGTCACATCGATCACCACCATCAACGGCGCGCTCCGCGCCTTTGCCGAGGCCAAATCCGACGGCATCATCCAAATTTCCACCGGCGGTGGTGAATTTGCCTCCGGCACTGCCGTGAAGGACGCCGCCTATGGTGCCATCGTGCTCGCCGAGGCCGCACACATGCTCGCCGAGAAATACGATGTGCTCATCGCTCTTCACACCGACCACTGCCATCCGAAAAAGGTCGATCCCTTTCTTCGCCCGCTGCTTGAGGCCTCGAAAAAACGCATCGCCGCCGGTAAAGGTCCACTTTTCCAAAGCCACATGCTCGATGCTTCCGAGCTTCCGCTCGCCGAAAACCTCGAGCTCTCGAAAAAACTCCTCAAGGAATGCGCCGACCTCGACATCATCCTCGAAGTCGAAGCCGGTGTGGTCGGCGGCGAGGAAGACGGCCACGATACCTCGGGCGTCCCTGCGGAAAAACTCTACACCACTCCCGAAGACATGGTCGCCGTCTACGAGGCGCTGCAGCCGATCGGCCGCTTCCTCTTCGCTGCCACCTTCGGCAATGTCCACGGCGCTTACAAACCCGGCGCGGTGAAACTCAAGCCCACCATCTTGCGCGACGGCCAGAAGGCGGTCATGGACAAGCATGGCGCAGGTGCCGAGATGGATCTCGTCTTCCACGGCGGATCCGGCTCGGAGCTTTCGGAGATCCGCGAGACCCTCGACTATGGCGTGGTGAAAATGAACATCGACACCGATACGCAATACGCGTTCACCCGCCCGATCGTCACCCACATCTGCCAAAACATCGAAGGCGTGCTCAAGATCGACGGCGAAGTCGGCGACAAGAAGACCTACGACCCTCGCTCCTATCTCAAGAAGGCCGAGGCAGGACTTTGCGAGCGCATGAAAACCGCTTGCGATGACCTGCGCTCCACCGGACGCACCATCTTCGGTACGGTTTGATCCCATTCATCCACAAGGCGGTCCCAGATCGGGGCCGCCTTGTTTTTTTTATCAAAGCCCATCAAACATTGAGTCATGGCCACTGAGAAAAATCATCAGGAACATCCGCTGGCCAATGTGTTGCTCAATGTTCTGATCCCTGTCCTTGCCCTGAGCTATCTGAGCAAGGATCCCGAGTTCCAGCGCGCGATCGGCAAGACCGTCCAGCCATGGCACATCGGACCGGTCAAGGCGCTGATCGTTGCCCTCGCATTTCCCATCGCCTACGGCATTCGCCATTTCATCAAAACCCGCCAAGCCAATTTCTTTTCAGCTCTCGGGCTCATCTCCGTTCTGCTCACTGGCGGACTTACCATATTCCTTTGGAACAAGGACGGCAGCATCAAGCCCAACGCCGATGTGCTTTTCGGACTTAAAGAAGCCTCCATTCCGTTCATTTTGGGAGTCGCGGTGATCGGATCCCATTTCACCTCCAGCCCTTTGTTTCGCGCATTTCTCTACAGCGACACGATGTTCGACATCAACCGCATCGAGAAGGAAGTCGATGCGAAAAACGCGCGCGCCGAATATGGAAAAATCATTTTCCAAGCCACCCTGCTTTTCGCCGCTTCATTCTTCATCAGCACCCTGCTCAACTTCGGTCTCGCCCTGCATTTTCTTGGTGATCTCGATCACGCCGCCGTCAACGCGCGCGAGCAATACAACGAGCAAGTGGCCAAGCTGACCGGCTGGGGCTTTGCGGTCATCGGCTTGCCCATCCTCGTTTTCCTTTTCATCACCCTTCGCCGCATGATCACCCGGCTTTCAAGACTCACCGGGCTCAAGGAGGAGGAAATCATGCTACCACGCTGACAGCACCTCCTTGCATCGGCATTGCATCGCCCACTTCAAGCACTAGACTGATCCCGTGAACATTGTCCTCGGTATTTCCGGATCGATCGCCGCCTACAAGGCAGCCGATCTCGCCTCGCAGCTGGTCAAGCAAGGCCACGAGGTTCATGCAGTGATGACCCGCTCCGCGACCGAGTTCATCACACCGCTCACGCTCCAAACCCTCACGCGTCAACCGGTACTCGTCACGCTTGAGGATGAAAAAAACTCCTGGAAACCGGGGCACATCGAACTCGCCGACAAGGCCGATATTCTTTTACTCGCGCCTGCGTCGGCGAACTTGCTTGGGCAGCTCGCGAACGGACTCGCGCCAGACCCTCTGACCTCAGTGTACCTCGCTCTTCCGAGGACGACTCCCGTTCTCATTGCTCCGGCGATGAACGGTAAAATGTGGCTGCATCCAGCCACCCAACGCAATGTCGAGCAACTGAAACAGGACGGCTGCCAATTCATCGATCCCGGCGAAGGCGAACTGGCCTGCGGCTACGAAGGCATTGGTCGGCTCGCTGCCGTGGAGGACATCCTTGCGCGTGTGGCAGCAGTCGGCAACTGAGGGTTAGATCGGCGACATCTGAGACCTGCGCGCATGCCAAGTTTTTTGCGCAAAGTTTGACCATCCCATCGCTTTGCAGGTTGCGGGAATCACCCATCATGGCACACTGATGCCACCATCACTCATGACTCCAGAAAATCTACAAAAACAAATCGACGAAACGGGCCAGTGGATCCAAGCGGT
>JBEEOX010000149.1:0-4508 GCA_041191425.1 Verrucomicrobiota bacterium
TGCCAGCGTGAGACATCGTCTTGATTCACTTGGCTATGGTAGAAGGTAAGGGTTGAGTCTGGCGTGACCGCCCAATCGGCACGCAGATCGAGATCTTGTTCGGAATAGCCCGTGCCGCGCATGCGTCCGACCGATGAGTCTTCGATGTCACCAAAGTCCTTGGCGGTAAGTCCGAGAATGATGCCAAATTTCCCGCCGATACCGGTTTCGGTTTCGAGGCGTCCGATGTGACTGCCTTGGCCATTGGCGCGAAACTCGTAACTGGCGGATCCGGCTTGGTAGACTTCGCCTTCGGTGCGGTTTCTGAAATCCGATGATTTCGTGAAAGCATTGAGTGTGCCGCCGATGGCATCGGATCCATAGAGCACTGAGCCTTGGTTTTTGATCAGTTCTAAGTGATCAATCGAAAACGAATCGACCGTGTTCCAGTACTGGACGGGTCCGCTTCGCCATGAGGAATTGTTGAGGCGTACGCCATCGACGAGGAGAAGATTTTGGCGGCCGGTGAAGCCGCGGATGATCGGCGAGCCGTGGCCGTGTGCGGTTTTTTGCACGAGCACGCCAGAGGTGTATTGGAGTGCTTCCGGCAGCGTGCGGCGGCTGGTTTCGCGGATGAAATTGGAATCGACGAATGCCGTGGAGTAGGCGGTGTCGCTGGCGCTACGATCCGTACGGGTGGCGGAGACGACGAGAGGATCGAGTAGGTTTTGGGCGAGGGTGGATGAAGTGATGAGGAAACTCGAAATGAGGAACAGTCTCATTGTAATTTTGAATGATCAGTTTGCTTCAGACAAGAGGGCCTCGGCGGTGATTTCGGCGAAGGATCCAGGAACGCCCGAGTAATGGATTTTGCGTTCGCCATCGAGGATGAGCACATGCGGCAGGGCGTTGATGCGATATTCGCGGGCCAGCTTCATGTTCGGGTCGGAGAAATTTTTCCAACTGGTGATCTGGTCGGCTTCGATCGAGCGGAGCTTGGCGAGCGGATCGTGGTTCACGCCAATGATGGTGAAAGGTCGGCCTTTGAATTTGCGCAGCGTGTTATTGGTGATCTCAAGCACGCGGTCGGATTCGGGCATTTCGCTGTTCCAGAAAAGGAGCATGGTGATTTTGCCTTTGGTGGATTCGAGTGCGAGAGCGCGTCCAGCGGCGTCGGTGCCAACAAGGTTGGGCGCAACGCGGCCTTTGGTGAGATTGCGGATGATGTAGAGTTCATCCTCGGCAATGTCCGCGACACTGACTTCGCCGATTTTCACATCCGAGCTTTGTATGATCGCTTTGCGCAGGTGGGTCAGGCGTTTGCGCATCGGCTCTGCATCATCACCGAGGGATTTGATCACAAGCGCGGAGGCGAGTGCGGCAACGCCTTGGATTTTTGGATCGGGGTGACTGCTTTCAATTTTTTCCAAAATCGAGAGCGTGCTAGGATCCTGACTGAGGGCGAGCGCCATGCACATCGGGGTGAGTGCGGGACTTTTAAGATGATAACTTGTCACCGCCTTGCGGATGGCGGCGCTTTCTTCGCTGAAGGCAGGAACCTTCATGCCATCGGCGTTCGTTGTGCTGAGTGAGCGTGTGAGGTTGAGCAACCATGCGGCGTACTCAAGCGTCCAGTCTTTGCTGAGCGATGGGCTGATCTCTTGCCACATTTGAGTGGCAAAGCGCGAGGGATCGGGTCTTGCCGCGAGTGCGGCAGCTTTCGCCTCAGGAGTCGTGGCGGCACGGCTGGTTTGGGTCCATTTTTCCGCGGCGGATTCCCATGATTTTTTGATCCGCTCCGCATCGACCGGCGAGGCCGTGGCTTGCATGGCAAGCATGAAGGAAAAAGCGGCGATGAGGCGGCTCGGATGTTTCATGGACGAGAGTTAAATACTTTCAGCGATGAGATGGAATCTGAAAAAGGTGGGGTTAGCTTGGCCAAGTCATGCACCTCTTGTTCATCTTCTGCTACTTTGACAATTTCCTGCCAAGTTCGTGAATCAGGTATCTCCGACGCGTATGTCCGAAAGGTATGCTTGTTGTTTGTCTGGGTATTGATTTGCATGAAAGGATTATGGGTTTTGAAGGATTTCGCTCAAGCAGGGAATCATTGTTGTGCTTGTATTGCAATTATGCCCCACGATTTATACCAAATATGTGCTTAGGGCTTTGCCAATAATGTGGCGGCGGTTTTCAACCGCCATGCCTGCTGCGGGAAGTTCTGTGTTCACCGCATTTGGTGTCGAATCTAGGACAATGGGCGTTGCGGTTGAAAACCGCCGCCACGACGGGTGAGGATTATCGTCAGCTCAACTGACTGAGTCGCAGAATTTCCCCGCCTCCACCCGTGCCCATTGATCGGCGGCGAGGACGCCTTCGAGAGATGATGAGGCTTGGACTTCGTGGGCGTTCATGACCTTGGCAACGCATTGCCAGATGCCGGGGAAGGGGATTTTTCCCGCGCGGAACGCGTCGACAGCGACTTCGTTCGCGGCGTTGTAGACAGCGGGCAGGGTGCCGCCGGTGAGACCGGCTTTGCGGGCGAGGTCGAGTGCAGGGAAGTCGTCTGTGCGCGGTGTTTCGAATTCAAGCTTCGCGAGACTTGCAAAGTCGAGTGGCGTGAGAGTGCCCTTCACGCGGTCGGGCCAGGTGAGCGCGTATTGGATCGGAAAGCCCATGTCGGTGCGGCTGAGTTGTGCGAGCACCGATCCATCGACGAACTCGACCATCGAGTGGATGATGCTTTGCGGGTGCACGACCACATCGATGCGATCCATGCCGATGCCAAACAGCCAACAAGCTTCGATCATTTCGAGGCCCTTGTTGAACAGCGTCGCCGAATCGATCGTGATCTTTGGGCCCATGTTCCAGGTTGGATGGTGAAGCGCTTGATCGGGTGTCACTTGAGCAAGTTCGCTGGCGGGAGTTTTTCGGAAAGGTCCACCGGACGCGGTGAGGATGAGTCGTGAGACTTCGATGTTTTGTGCGTGCTGGCCGTTGAGGCATTGGAAAATCGCGTTGTGCTCGCTGTCGACGGGAAGCAACTGCACGCCATTTTGTTCGGCGGCCTTGGTGATCACCTCGCCGGCCATCACGAGAATTTCCTTCGAGGCGATGGCGAGATCCTTGCCTGCGTTGATCGCGGAGAGTGCGGGGAAAAGTCCGGCCGTGCCGACGATCGATACCAGCACGATGTCGGCCTCGGCAAGGGTGGCGACTTCGACAAGTCCTTCGGGTCCAGTGTGGATTTTTACGCCCTCAGGCAAAAGCGCGCGCAGGGCGGCTTCTTGTGATGTGTCGTGAATTGCCACATGACGCACGCCGGTTTCGCGCGCTTGGGCGGCAAGTTTTTCGATGTTGTTTCCCGCAGCGAGTGCGACGATTTCGATGCGGTCGGGCATCGAGCGCGCGACTTGCAGAGTTGTCGTGCCAATCGAACCGGTCGAACCGAGCAGTGTGACGCGTCGTTTGCGGGGTGGGCTCATGCGCCGGTCAGGATGAACCATTTCATGTAAAAATACAACGCTGGGGCAGTGAAACAGACGCTGTCGATGAGGTCGAGGGATCCGCCGATGCCGGGCAGCATGCGACCTGAGTCCTTCGCATCGAGCGCGCGTTTGATCACACTTTCGGCGAGGTCGCCGATCACCGCGAGCAGGCAAAGAATCAGGCCGAGGATGGCGATGTGAAATTTTGAGGTGAAGAACGAGTACTCCTGTGGGAAAGCGAAGAAGAGTCCGAAGGCCGCGAGTTGGGAAAAGATCAGCGCACCGACGAAGCCCTCCCAGGTTTTTCCGGGGCTGACGTGCGAGATCATCTTGTGTCGGCCAAACATCGAGCCAGTGATGTAGGCGCCCATGTCGGTGAACTTTGTGACGGCGATCAGCCACAGCAGAAGGAAAGTGCCTTGGATGCCGATCGTGCCAGGATTGGCGGATTCGGTGGGGAAGAGGAAGACCACACGCGCGGTGAAGTTGAAGAGGATGACGATGTAGGCAAAGCCCGTGACATTGGCGGCGACGGCGAGCAGCGATTCAACCCCGCGGACTTGATACTTCAGTTGGAGCGTGAAGGATCCGAGGATCGCAATGAAGATCGCGAGCGAGTCGAGCCAGTAGGGTGCGCTTTGATTGGAGAGAAAATGGCCGTGCAGCACACCGCAGTAGGCGAGGGCCATGAGAATGCCAAAGCGCGGAAAGCATTTTACGCCCGCACCGCGCAGCATGCGGTAGTACTCGATGGTGCCGATCAACACAAGCAGTCCGATCAGGCCGAGGTAGGCCCATGACCAGCGGCTGGCGAAGATGACCGAGACCGTGACCCAAAGAAACAGCGTGCTGGCGGTCCTTCGGGCGAAAACGATCAGTTTCGAGGCGGGTTTGGGCGGCTGGGGTGCGTCCATGGTTTCGCGCATCCAACCCGAGCTGGGCAGCTGTGGCAACTCAATCCGAAAATTTGCCGCAACCTTTTGTGCGTAGTGGGGTTTTACGGATGAGGTTGAAATCGGCAATCCGTTTGAACCGAAACCA
>JBEEOX010000150.1:0-4498 GCA_041191425.1 Verrucomicrobiota bacterium
AAAGCCTGCGTCCTCGCGGAAGGTGATGTCGTTTCCTGCTTCGTCGGTGCTGCGCTCGAGGCGGAGCAGCGCGGCGATTTTTTCCTCGGGTTTCAGATTGAGCACATTGCGGATGCTGCGTCCGGTCGAGGTGCGGGAACCTTCGGGAAGTTCGTACACGCGTTCGACATAAACGCGGCCGGTGTTGGTGAAGAACATCAGATAGTCGTGTGCCTGAACCGAGAACAGATGCTCGACGAAATCATCCGGCTCATCCTTGCCGGTGGCTTTCGTTTCCATGCCCTTGAGCCCTTTGCCGCCGCGACCTTGCAGGCGGTACTCGCTGGCAGGCGTGCGTTTGATGTAGCCGCGGTGCGAAAGCGTGACGATCATTGCGTCGTTGGCGATCAGGTCCTCGATGGCCACCTCGCCGGCCTCGGCAAGGATCGGGCATTTGCGAGGGGTCGCGTACTTGCCTTTGATTTCATGAAGCTCGTCCTTGATGATCGTCAGCACGCGGACCTCGCGGGCGAGGATGTCGAGCAGGTCCTTGATGTCGACGAGCACGCCGTCGTACTCCGCCTTCACCTTGTCGCGCTCCATGCCGGTGAGTTGGTAGAGGCGCAGTTCGAGGATGGCATTGACCTGGCGTTCGCTGAACACATAGCGGTCGCCTTGGATGGCGGCCTGCGAGCGGATGAGGATGCCGAGTGATTCGGCGGTGGCGGTGGAGAATTGGTAAGCGGCGAGGCGCTCGCGGGCTTCGTCGCGGTTTTTCGAATCGCGGATGATCTTGATGAAATCGTCGAGGTGGCCGAGCGCGAGCAGGAAGGCCTCAAGAAGTTCGGCGCGTTCCTCGGCCTTTCCGAGAAGGTAGCGCGTGCGGCGGATGATCACCTCGCGGCGGTGCTCGATGTACGCGTCGATCGCTTCCTTGAGCGAGAGTTGTTTCGGGCGGTTTTGGTGAATCGCCAGCATGTTGACGCTGAAGGAAGTCTCGAGCGCGGTGAGTTTGTAGAGTTGGTTTACGACCACCTGCGGGCGGGCGTCGCGTTTGAGTTCGATCTCGATGCGGGTTTCCTCGTCGGAAAGGTCGCGCATGCCGGAGATGCCGGTGAGGGTCTTTTCGTTGACCAGCTCGGCGATGCGTTCCTGCAAGACTGCACGGTTCACACCGTAGGGGACTTCGCGGATGACGATGATCGATTTGCCATTTTCATTTTCCTCGATTTCCACTTTGCCGCGAAGGCGCATCGAGCCGCGGCCGCTGCGGAAGTAATCCTCGATGCCGCGGATGCCCCGGATTTCGCAGGCGACCGGAAAGTCGGGGCCTTTGATGTATTGCATCAACTCGGGCAGCGTGATCTCTGGCTTGTCGATTTGCGCGCAGATGCCGTCGATCACCTCGCCGAGGTTGTGGGGTGCAAGGTTGGTGGCCATGCCGACAGCGATGCCGGTGCCGCCATTGACGAGGAAGTTGGGAAATGCCGATGGCAGCACCGAGGGCTCTTCCTGCGAACCGTCGTAGTTTGGTTGGAAGTCGACCGTGTCTTTATCGAGGTCTTCCATCATCGCCATGCCGAGATGGTGAAGACGGGCCTCGGTGTATCGCATCGATGCGGCGGCATCGCCTTCGACCGATCCGAAGTTGCCTTGGCCGTCGACGAGCATTTCGCGCATCGACCATGGCTGACCCATGTTCACCAGCGTCGTGTAAATCGCTTGGTCGCCGTGCGGGTGAAAATTACCCATCGTTTCACCAACGATTTTGGCGCATTTCACATGGGCCTTGCCGGGTGAGACTCCGAGCTGGCGCATCGCATAAAGAATGCGGCGCTGCGAGGGTTTCAAACCGTCGCGCACATCCGGCAGCGCGCGCGAAATGATCACCGACATCGAGTATTCCAGGAACGATTGAGAAAGTTCCTCGGCGACATTGATGGGCTTGATGGAGTCAGTAGTCATTGGTCAATGGGCATTAGTCATTGGTGTCAGAATCGACCGGGCCAATGGATCGTATGTAAGCGTTCAATCTTTTCATGAAAGTATCCAAGTCGCGGTAGAGGTCGCGAGCTGTATCATCAGGAATCAGATTGCGACGGACGGATTTCTCGATCCATGTTTGAGTTTCTTGGGCAGAGCCTCGGGAGTAGTAACAAAATTTTTGGTTCTCTTTATAATGGTAGCGGCCGTAGCCTTCCGAAAGATTCGCCGCAATCGAATCGGCTGCACGAACCACTTGCCTACCCACCGTGTCTTTGGCGAAGAAGGGCCATTCAGCGACCAAGCACCAGATCGCCTCACCGATGCGCATCGCTTCACGGTAGATTTCGAGATCGTTGATTGACTTGTTCATGGCTTCTTTACCAATGACTGATGACCGTTGACTGATGCCTTAAACATCCAAATTTCTGACATTCAATGCGTTGTCTTCGATGAAGCGTTTGCGGGGTTCGACGATGTCGCCCATGAGCACATCGAACATGCGGTCGGCCTCGACCATGTTGTCCTCGTCGAGTCGGACGCGGAGGAACTGGCGGGTCGTGGGGTCCATGGTGGTTTCGAAGAGCTGCTTGGCATTCATTTCGCCGAGGCCCTTGAAGCGTTTGATCTGGACGCCCTTGCTGGAGATTTCGAGGACGCGCGAGAGGATTTCGGGAATCGAAAACAACGGTGTGGCTTGTTGTTTTTCGCCTTCGCCTTCGAGGAGTTCAAAGAGTGGCGTGTCGTCCGAATGGAAGTTGCGGATGTCGATGCCGGCTTCGGTGAGGCGGGCGAAGAGTTTCGCGATCGCGTGAGACTCGTGGAGCTCGTGCAGCACCGCCCGGCGTGAACGACCGGTGCTGGATGCGAGTTCCTCATCGGTGAGGATTTCATCGAAGAGGCGCAGGTCACGGTTGTCGGAGGCGAATTCACGCAGTGCGTTTTCGTCGGCGAAATACAGCAGGCTTTCATCATTGCCCTCGCGGATGCGCACCATGAATTCCGGCAGGTGACCGTCGCTGCGGCGAGCGGCAAGATAGTCGCGGAAGTTGCCGCCATTTCCTTCGATCGAGCGCGTGTAGCGGGCGAGCGACGAGAGGGTTTCGAGGATGCCTTTTAGTTCTTCGGCGGAGAAAGTACGAGATTGATCGTAGTTTCTCAGAATCACTTCGCCAGCACCGAGCTCGATGAGGATCTTGTTGAGCTGATCGTTGTCCTGCACGTACTCCGAGCGCTTTTTGCGAGTGACCAAGTACAACGGCGGCTGCGCGATGTAGAGGTAGCCGCGCTTCACCAACTCCGGCATGTGACGGCAGAAGAAAGTGAGCAACAGCGTGCGGATGTGCGAGCCATCGACATCAGCATCGGTCATGATGACGATCTTGTGGTAACGGACCTTCTCGATGTTGAAGGAGCCTTCCTGTTCGCCATCGCCGATGCCGGCACCGATGGCAGTGATCATCGATTGAATTTCCTTGTTCTGCAGCGCGCGGTGGAGGCGAGCTTTCTCGACGTTGATCAATTTACCGCGCAGCGGGAGGATCGCTTGCGTGCGGCGGTCGCGGCCTTGCTTGGCCGAGCCACCTGCGGAGTCACCCTCGACAATGTAGAGTTCGGACTTTGCCGGATCGCGCTCCGAGCAGTCGGCGAGTTTGCCGGGGAGTCCACCGCCGGAGAGTGCGGATTTGCGAACCGTTTCGCGAGCTTTCCGTGCGGCCTCGCGGGCGCGTGCGGCGTTGACCGATTTTTCGATGACCTTGCGCGCGAGCGTTGGGTTTTCATCGAAATACTGCATCAGGCCCTCATAGACGATCGATGACACCACGCCTTCGATCTCCGTGTTGACGAGTTTGTCCTTCGTTTGCGAGCTGAAGCGCGGGTTCGGCATCTTCACCGAGATCACGCAAACGAGGCCTTCGCGAACATCATCGCCGGAGAGCGCGGGGTCCTTGTCTTTGAGGATCTTGTTGGCCTTGGCGTACTGGTTGATCGCGCGGGTGAGCGCGGTGCGGAAGCCGGTGAGGTGGGTGCCGCCGTCGCCGTTCGGGATCGAGTTGGCGAAGCAGAGGATCTGATCGTTGTACGAATCGTTGTACTGGAAGACCACATCGGCAAAAACATCGTCGGTGGATTTTTTGCCGTCGTAATCGAGTTCGATTTGGCGTTTGCCGCCGAGGATGACCGGATCGTCATGAATGACGGTTTTGTTTTCGCCGAGTTGAACGACAAATTCTTCGATGCCTTTGGCATAGAAAAACGAAGTTTTCTTTGCCGACTCCGGACGCTCGTCTTCGAGATCAATCGTGAGGCCTGGGTTGAGGAACGCGAGCTCGCGCAGACGGGTGGCGAGGCGGTCGAATTTGAATTCGATCGTGTCGACGAAGATCGTCGCGTCGGGAAAGAAGGTGATGGTCGTGCCAGTTTTATTGGGATCGACTTCGCCGACGACATGGAGTTGCTCCATGGTCTTGCCGCGTTCGAACGAGATGCGGTGGACCTTGCCGTCGCGCATGATGTCAGCGCGGAACCAATCGGA
>JBEEOX010000151.1:0-4426 GCA_041191425.1 Verrucomicrobiota bacterium
ACAGATTTCTTCTCGCCAGATGACGAAGCAGAAGAAATCCACAGACGAAACCCGCCAGATACGCAAGCCCGTACCAGCGCACGGCAAGGTTTCCGTGGATCGGCAGGGCCACCGGATTCAGGTCGTGAATGTATTGGGCGATCACCCGACAAGACGACACCATCAGCTGCGCCCATGCAAGCCGTCATCGTCAGCCCTTTTCGCAAGGATGAGCCTTGAAATTTAACGACAAAAAATGACACTTGCCGCGTGGAGCAGGCGGATCTTTTTGTGAATCAACCCACGCCCGAAGATCGGGTCAGAGAGTTGCGCCAACAGCTCGAGCATCACAATCGACTTTATTACAGCAAGGCCACGCCGGAGATCTCCGATGCCGAATACGACCGGCTCTTCCGCGAGCTCGAGGAACTCGAGCGTCAGCATCCCGAGTTGCACGATCCTGATTCCCCCACCCTGCGCGTTGGCGGCGAACCGATCGAGGGTTTTGAAAAAGTCCGCCACCTCGTGCCGATGCTGTCGATCGACGATGTCTTTGAACTCACGCCCGAGGCGTTGGAAAAGTCCCCTGGGGCTCGTGCAGAAAAAGAACTCATCGAATTTTACCAACGCCTCCGCAAAGGACTTGGCCATGAAGATGTCTCGGTCACCGTCGAACCAAAGATCGACGGCGTGGCAGTTTCCTTGGTCTATCGCAAAGGCAAACTCGACTACGCGGCCACCCGCGGTGACGGCGCCACCGGCGATGACATCACCCACAATGTCCGCACGATTCGCAGCATACCGACGATTTTAAAAAAATCGAAAACCTCACACATTCCCGACCTGCTCGAGGTGCGCGGAGAAATTTTCATGCCCAATGAGTCCTTTGCGGCGATGAATGCTGAGCGTGACGAAGCGGGACTTCCCACCTTTGCCAATCCGCGCAACGCAACTGCGGGCACGCTCAAGCAACTCGATCCGAAGATTGTCGCAAAAAGACCGCTGGCGTTTCTTGCTCACGGCATTGGCGCTTATGAAGGTCCGTCTCTCGAGACGGAACACGAATTCCACGCCTTGTTGGATGACCTTGGTATTCCGCGCAATCAACCTGTGATCGATGCGCACGATCTCGAAAGCACGCTCGATGCGGTGGGACGCATCAACGAGCTTCGCCATCAACTCGATTACGGAACCGATGGCGCGGTCCTGAAGGTGCTGAAACGAGGCGAACGCGAAAAACTGGGCTTCACTTCACGCGCCCCGCGCTGGGCCGCGGCTTACAAATTTCTTCCAGAGCAAAAGGAGACCACACTCACCGACATCACGATTCAAGTCGGACGCACGGGCGTGCTCACGCCTGTTGCGGAGTTGAAGCCGGTGCTGATCTCCGGCTCCACGGTTTCTCGCGCCACGCTGCACAACCAGGATGAGATAAGCAAAAAAGACATCCGCATCGGTGACACGGTTCTGATCGAAAAGGCAGGAGAAATCATTCCTGCCGTGGTGAGAGTCATTCACCACCACGCTCATTCAAAGCCATTCTCGCTCTTTGATCATGTGAATGGTCGTTGTCCGTCCTGCAGTGGCCCGATTTCGCAAGAGGAAGGTTTTGTGGCATGGCGCTGCACGAACTTCCAATGCCCTGCGCAAGCGGTGACGCGCATCTCTCATTTCAGCTCAAGAAAAGCCCTTGATATTGAGGGTGTGGGAGAAACAGTAGCCGAAGCCTTGGTCCGTCATGGCCATTGCAAATCACCGCTCGATCTTTTCACACTCGATGGCGATACCCTTGCGAATCTCAACCTCGGTACTGATGAAAACCCGCGCCGCTTTGGTGAGAAGAATGCCGCCAAGGTCATCGACGCGCTCGCTGATGCAAAAACCAAACCCCTGCATCGTTGGCTCTACGCGATGGGCATTCGGCAGGTCGGCGAATCAGCGGCCAAGGAGCTTTCTCGACTTCATGCCGATCTGAATGGGTTGGCCGATTCGCCCATTCTTCACGAGCTGCTCACTGACACACGCGTCGATGCCAAAAAGAAAAATGAAAAGCTCATCGAATTCGCCATCAGCGGCGACGTGGGCCCCGCCGTAGCGCAATCAGTCATCGCATTTCTTGAATCCGATGCCGGTCGATTTGCGCTCAAGCGCATGGCGAATGAGGGCATCAATCCGAAATCAGCCAATTACCTGCCAGTCGCCGCCAAGGCCGATGCATCGCAAATGCCGCTCGCAGGTCTCACCTTTGTCATCACTGGCACGCTCAGCATCGATCGCGATGACATGAAGTCACTCATTGAAGGAAAAGGTGGCAAAGTCAGTGGCTCGGTTTCGGCAAAAACCAATTTTCTTGTCGCTGGCGATGGTGGCGGATCGAAACGCGACAAGGCCGAAAGCCTTGGGATCAAGATCATTTCCGAGGATGAACTCGAGCAACTGATTGCCAAAAATTCGCAAGGGTAAGCTCGGTGATTGCCGCTTGCTTCCCTACCACTTTCGGAGGAATATCCGCGCGCATGTCCAGCTCCGCCACAGCGTCCCCCGCTTTGCCCGATGCCTCCGGCCACTATGGCCAGTTTGGAGGCATGTTTGTGCCGGAGACATTGATGGCTCCCCTGCAGGAACTCGCGGCTGCCTATGAATCGGCGAAGAACGATCCGGCATTCCATGCCGAGCTCGACGATCTCCTCCACAACTATGTTGGACGCCCGACACCGCTTTATTTTGCCGAACGGTGGACACAAAAGTTGGGTGGTGCAAAAATTTATCTCAAACGCGAAGACCTCCTTCACACCGGCGCTCACAAGATCAACAACGCGCTGGGTCAAATCCTTCTAGCCAAACGCCTCGGCAAGAAACGCATCATCGCCGAAACTGGAGCAGGTCAGCACGGAGTGGCCACCGCCACTGTTTGCGCGCGCTTTGGCATGGAATGCGTGGTCTACATGGGCGCGGTCGACATGGAACGTCAGGCGCTCAACGTCGCACGCATGCGCCTGATGGGCGCCGAGGTCCGCGCGGTCACCGCCGGTCAGGCCACGCTCAAGGAGGCCGTCAACGAAGCCATGCGCGACTGGGTCGCCAGTGTCGATCACACGCACTACATCATCGGCTCGGCGCTTGGATCGCATCCGTTTCCAATGATCGTGCGTGATTTCCATCGGGTCATTGGTGTCGAGACGCGTCGCCAAATCCTCGAACGCGAAGGACGCTTGCCCGATCTGCTCGTCGCTTGCGTCGGCGGCGGCTCCAACGCAATCGGCATGTTCCATCCATTCCTCGGTGATGAAAATGTCCGCATGGTCGGCGTCGAAGCGGGTGGCGATGACATCATGCCTGAGCGTCACGCCGCGCGTTTCCAAGGAGGCAAACTCGGCGTCCTTCAAGGCACCAAGACCTGGTTGCTAGCGAATGCCGATGGTCAGATTGAGCTGACCCATTCGGTGTCCGCTGGTCTCGATTACGCCGCAGTCGGACCAGAACACGCCTATCTCCAAAACATTGGCCGCGTCGAGTACACCTACGCGACCGATTCCGAAGCACTGGCCGCCTTCAAGGAACTCGCCCACTGCGAGGGCATCATTCCCGCCCTCGAGAGCTCACATGCGATCGCTTATGTTTCCAAGATCGCGCCAAGCCTGCCACAAAACTCCATCATCATTGCAAACCTCTCAGGTCGTGGTGACAAGGATGTCGAACAAGCTTCGAAGTACTTGCTTTGATTGGCACTACTCAGCGCCGACGGCGCAGCACAAACATTAGAGAGCCTGACAGCGCCAGCAAGGATGACCCCGGCTCTGGCACCAGCGTTGTGCTCCACGCCAGACCAAAGTACTCGCTGTTGACCGTTCCCGTCGCGTCAAACACCGTCTCATCAAAGCTCACACGAAGCCCGTATCGTCCGGCGTTGAGCCAATCAAAACGAAGCATCTCGGTGTTGTTGTAGGTCGAGATCGACTCGCCAATTTTTGAAACAAATTGACCACTGCCGTCGACTGACCAAACCTCGAGATCAAGATTGGAAAAAGCCAAGTCACTTCCCGTGCTCGTGAGATTGTCGAATTCCCGCACAGAAAACCAATTGAGCGCGACCGAAAGTGAAACTGCCTGATTGAAAGAAGAGGAGAATACATAATCAAACGACTGCCCTATGCCAATGGTTGCCGCATCCCAGCCATTTCGACTGATTGAACCACCTCCATCGAGCGCCAGTTCGCGGGTGCCGAGGTAATAGACATCGATCGCCTTATCGAGATTCATCAAGCCCGCACCTGTCACCGGATCGAGCGACTGGGTAGTCACATTCATCTGGTTTTGACCATTGTTCCATCCATCAGTCTTGGTGGCGGATGCCATCAGCACCGACTTGATCACCCTCGTGTCGAAAGCATCGTTATTTCCCAGATGATTCAAATTTATATCGGTTTTGGCCGCATCTTTGAGCAAG
>JBEEOX010000152.1:0-4416 GCA_041191425.1 Verrucomicrobiota bacterium
GCGGCATCGCGCTGCATCCAGCAGTTGAATTTCAGCGACTTGCCGGTCGAGTCAATCCGCGCGCTCATCACGCGACCTTCAAAGGGAAATGATGATGACTCGCAACGAATCGCTGCCACACCAAGCGTTTCCAGCGTTGCCTGATCCGCCGCTTCGTAGTGGCGGTGATTGCTCATGCCCGCGCGTGCGACCCCAGAGAGCGCAGCCTTCGCCAGCACATAGGAATCCGCTTCAGCGCTCAGCAAGCGCGCGGCATCGTCAGCCGATTCGCTCAAGCGATTGAAAGTGCAGAAGCCTGAAACACCGCGTGCGGCAGAAATGTAGGTCGTCGGCTCAGCGGCCTTGTCGGCGATGAGTCCGAAAGTTTCCGCGTCGCTGCTTGGACCAAGAAAGGGTAGCACCACAAAGTTTTCCGGCTTCCATCCCCATTGGTTGAAGGTCTGCGCAAAATCCGCATCCGATCGATCAATATTCCAGCGACTGGCGACGTCGAAGAGCCCGCCGACACCCAGGGTCGTGTTGCAGAGAAATCGCAGCGACTCGTCGCCCGCTCCCGACCAACGGCCTTGCAACGAGTGATTCAACAAGCGGCCCGGGTAGGTGATGTTGCGCGAAAAATTTCTCACCGACTCGCGCGCCGGCGAGGGAACGACTGCGCGGTATCCAGCAGATAGCGGATGCAAAAATGCATGCATGATGCCGCGGTTGAATTCCCACATGCCGCGATTGAATGGCTCAAGCGGATCATTGAGTGAGGCGGGCATCAGCGGATCACGCGGAATCTGCGCGTGATTCTCAGTGGGCGCGGTGCAGGATGAAAGAACTGCAAAGGCCAAGGTGCCACAGACCAATGGCGAGCGACTGGCCTTAAAATTGATGGGTGATTTTTTCATCAAGAAAATTTACTGCCTCAAGCGATAGTCAGTTTCACCAGCAGATCGTCGCTGTCGACCTGATCGCCCTTCTGCACGAGGATTTCGCCCACCGTGCCATCGGCTGCGGCGCTGACTGTGGTTAGCATCTTCATCGCCTCGAGCACAACAAGCTTGTCGCCGGCCTTCACTTCCTGACCGGGTGATACAGCCACCTCAGTAACCATGCCGGGCATCGGCGCGCAGGCATGGGATGGGTTGCCGGGCTCACCCTTGACGCGCGATGCCTTCGACACCGACTTGAGGGAGTTATCAAGTACCACTGACTCGCGTGGCATGCCGTTGAGCTCGTAAAAAAGTGTGCGACGACCCGCGGAATCGGCTTCGCCGATTGAGATGAGCTTGATAATGAGAATCTTGCCGGGGTCAATCTCGATCTCGATTTCTTCGCCGATCTGAAGTCCGTAAAAAAATGCGCTGGTCGGCAAACTACTAAGATCATCGTACTTTGCGCGGAACGCGTTGAAATCGGCAAACACCTGTGGATACATCAGGTGCGAGTAGAGGTCGTCGTCGCTTGCTGGTCGTCCAAGTTTTTTCGAAATGGCGGCACGGGCCTCGATCAAATCGACCGCCTCCGCCAGCTCACCGGGGCGCTTGGTGGTGGCCTTTTTGTTGCCGAGCACGACTTTTTGCACATCGGCTGGCCAGCCGCCGTCAGGTTGACCAAGCCCGCCCGAAAGCATATCGATCACGGACTCGGGGAAGTCCATCGACCCGGGTTTAAGGTTCGGCACATCGGCAGCCTTGATGCCGCGCGTGACGAGAAACATGCACATGTCGCCGACGACCTTGGATGAGGGCGTAACTTTGACGATATCGCCGAAGAGTTGGTTGACCTCGGCGTAGGTGCGGGCGATTTCGCGCCAGCGATGTCCTAGACCCATGGCGTTGGCTTGCTCGCGGAGGTTCGTGTACTGGCCGCCGGGCATTTCGTGCTCGTAGACCTCGGCCGTGCCCGAGCGCGGCGCCGAATCGAAAGGCTTGTAAAATCCAAGCACCTCCTCCCAGTAATCCGAGAGCATGTTGAGTGAATCGAAATCAAGCCCCGGATCGCGTTCGGTTTTGGCGAGCGCGGCCGAAACCGAATTGAGGTTTGGCTGCGAGGTCGAGCCCGACATCGATGCGATGGCGAGGTCAACGATGTCAACGCCGGCATCGGAAGCCGAGAGCACGGACGCGGCATTGAGGCCAGAGGTGTCGTGCGTGTGAAAATGGATCGGGATACCGATCTCCTGCTTCAAGGCAGCCACAAGTTTTTCCGCAGCCATCGGTTTGCAAAGACCGGCCATGTCCTTGATCGCGAGAATGTGAGCACCCATGCGTTCGACTTCCTTCGCCTTGGCGATGTAGTACTTGAGCGAATACTTATCGCGCTTCTCGTCATTGATGTCGCCCGTGTAGCAAATCGCCGCTTCGCAAAGAACCTTGCCATGCTCGCGCGCGGCCTCCATCGCCACTTGCATGTTGGGCAGGTAATTGAGCGAGTCGAAGATGCGGAAGATGTCCATGCCCGAATCCGCCGCGTGCTTGACGAAGCCGGCGACGACATTGTCGGGATAATTCGAATAACCCACCGCGTTGGATCCGCGGAAGAGCATCTGAAAACAAATGTTCGGAATTTTTTCGCGCAAGCGACGCAGACGCTCCCACGGGCATTCATTGAGGAAACGCATCGCGGTGTCGAAGGTCGCGCCGCCCCACATTTCCAATGAGAAAAGTTGCGGCACCCGGTGGGCGATCGCCTCGGCTACTCGCAGCATGTCGTATGAGCGCATGCGGGTCGCAATGAGCGATTGGTGCGCGTCGCGCAGCGTCGTGTCGGTAATGAGCAGGCGTTTCTCTGCGAGAATCCACTGCGCAAACTTTTCGGGCCCGAGCTCAAGCAGCAGATCGCGACTGCCCTGCGGCACTTTCGTTTGATGTTGGATCACCAGCGCTTCGGGCACGTTCGCCTTGGGCAGCGCGGCGGCGGGCTTCCATCCTTTGGTGGTGGCGTTGCCGTTGATGGTGACATCGGAAAGATAGGACAGCGTGCGTGTCGCGCGGTCGCGGCGCGGACGAAAACGAAACAGCTCGGTCTTGGTGTCGATAAGCTTCGTGTGAGCCTGACCGCTGCGGAAGGTTTCGTCCGCAATCACATTTTCCAAAAACGGGATGTTGGTTTTCACCCCACGGATGCGGAACTCGCGCAGCGCGCGGTCCATGCGCTGGCATGCCATCGGAAAGTCGCGGCCCATCGCAGTGACCTTCACCAGCATCGAGTCGTAGAACGGAGTGACCACCGAGCCGGCATCGCCCGAAGCGGCGTCGAGTCGGATGCCGAATCCGGCGGCCGAGCGGTAGTTGAGGATGCGGCCGTAGTCGGGCGCGAAATTTTTCTCAGGATCCTCGGTCGTGACGCGGCACTGGATCGCAAATCCATTGCACGGAATCGCATCTTGCGGCGGGATCGCGACCTCCGTGCCAAAGAGCGATTCGCCGCCAGCGATGAGAATTTGCGAACGCACAAGGTCGATACCGGTGACGCATTCGGTGACGGTGTGCTCGACCTGAATGCGCGGGTTCATCTCGATGAAGAACCAGTCGTTCTTGTCCATGTCGTAGAGGAACTCAACGGTGCCCGCGTTGTTGTAGCCGATACCCTTGGCAAGTTTCACCGCAGCGTTGCAAAGCTCCTCGCGCACCTTCGGATCGAGGTTCATCGCCGGCGCCACCTCAACTACTTTTTGATAACGGCGTTGCACCGAGCAATCCCGCTCGTGGAGATGCACGACATTGCCGTGCTGGTCGCCGAGGATCTGAACCTCGATGTGTTTCGCGCGAGAAATGTAGCGTTCGAGGAAAACCGCCGGATTCCCAAACGCATTCTGTGCCTCGTTTTGCGCCTCGCTCAACAGCGCGGGTAACAGCGAGGCTTTTTCCACCACCCGCATGCCACGACCGCCACCGCCAAAGGCCGCTTTGATGATCAATGGAAAACCAATTTCATGCGCAGCCTTGAGCGCTTCATCGGGATCGGTGATTGGATCCTCCGTGCCGGGAAGCGTCGGCACCTGATAGCGATGCGCCAAGGTGCGCGCCGCAGTCTTGTCGCCCATGTTTTCCAACAACTCCGGTGAAGGCCCGATGAAGGTGATGCCCTCACGCGCGCAAGCCCTCGCGAACTGCGCGTTTTCCGAAAGAAACCCGTAGCCCGGATGAATCATCGTCACGCCCTTGCGCTTGGCCAGCGCGACGATGCCCTCGACATCAAGATACGCGCCGACAGGACCCTTTGAGGCATCGAGTTGATACGCCTCATCGGCCTTGAAACGATGAATGGAAAATCGATCCTCTTCGGCAAAGATCGAGACCGTGCGAAGACCGAGTTCGTTGGCGGCACGAAAAATGCGAATCGCAATTTCCCCGCGATTGGCGGCCATCAGCTTTCCCGGACGGGTTGAAGAAATGGGCATGACAGAGATTCTTTAATCACCAATCG
>JBEEOX010000153.1:0-4394 GCA_041191425.1 Verrucomicrobiota bacterium
AAGATCATTCGTGGCGCGTTGCCCCGCGCACCCAGTGGCGCGCGACTGATGATGGCACGTTCGTCGAAGAGGTTTTGGATGCCGCCGACGAGTTTGATCTGGTCGGTGAGCTGATAGTGGCCAGTCAAATCAAAGAGCAGCAAGGCATCAATCTTGCCGTCCATCGCGCTTGCATTGCCACTGCGCGCATCGTCGTTGTAGCCAGTTCCCCACGAGGTGGAATTGTATGAAGCGTCGAAATTCATTCCCCATTTTTCAAAAGCCAGTCCGATACCCGTGCCCAGTTTCCATTCGGGAATGTAGGGGATCTCATTGCCGTTGCGTCCGCCGGCAAATGTTCCCGCGCTCGATGCCAATACGCCGCTCATGTCGGCAAATTCGGCATGGGTGTAGGTGAGGCTCAGATAGGTGGGCAGACCAAAAGTCCAATTCGACGCACGGCCGTGATCATACTCCACCAAACTTTCAACGCCCCAAACTTCGGCGGACCCGCCATTCTCGCTGGCAATCGATCCCGCACCACCCGGCACTTCGGGCGCGATGAGCTGATCAAAGTCGGTGGCGAAAGCGACGAGTTCGGTTTTCACAGCGTCCTGCTTGTGACGCATGCCAAGCTCAAGCCCGAGACTTTCCTCGCTGTCGGTTCCATTGACATAACCCGTGGGATTCGCGGGCGAGGCTCCTTGATAGATGCCACCAAAGACCGAGTTGCGATCATCGAAGTCATAGGTCGCCCCGAGTCCTCCCATGATGAGATTTTCGTCGACTGATTCGGATGCCCCGCCGTTTGGCGAAGAGGTGAGTTCAAGCCACTCATAGCGCAAACCCGGGCGCAGCGTGAGCTTGCCAATTCGCATCGCATCCTCGATGTAGGCGGCCGTGGCGAAAGCCTCTTGGCGGGTGATCGCAGTAGAAGCGCCCCGACTGACGAAATCAAAACTGCCAGCGCTGTTCGATGCGTAGGTCGTCTTGATGTCGGAACCATCTTGTTGGTCGTAGTGAAGTCGCAAGCCAAGCGCGAGGTCATGCTCGATCGCACCAGTTTCAAATTTTCGATTCACCTGATTCTGCCAGCCGTATGACTCGTGATCGCGGAAGGCATCGGTGGTGGTGATGTTGCCCGCGCCAAAGCCTTTGAGCAAATTGATGCCGCTGTCCGTCATCATCGCCTCGGCAACATTCGTGATGCCTGAGCCTGGGATGCTGACCGATGAAAGCTTGTCCCAATTCCGGCGAAAGGTATTGAGATACACCGCGCTCTCAAGGCGAAGCACATCGCTTGGCTCGGCGGTCCATTTCAAATAGGTGCGCCATTGCTCGGAATTGAACTCATCGTTGAGCGTCGAGGCATAACGGCGATCCGGGTTTTGATCGAAATCGGCATCGGTGAGACCGGTGTAAGTTTCGTTGGCATCGAAGTTTGAAAAACCGATCTTGAACTCAAGGCGTTGCTTGAGCGCGGTGTTCGGCTCCCAAAACATCTTGAGCATCGGCTCGAGCAAATCGTAGCCGGTGTCTTTCGAAGATCCGTCGATCTTGCGATAACCATCGGAATGCTCGCCGTGCATTTCCATCAACCAACCGATTTTACCCGCGGCGGTTTCCTGCTCGTCGCCATGCCATGCGTGCTCAAAAATGGTGTTGTGACTGCCGTATGTCGTGCGGTTGTAAAACTTCGGACCATCCACTTCAGGAAATTCGGTGGAACGGTAGTTGACCACGCCGCCGGTGGTTTGCGGACCATACTTCACCTGACTCGACCCTTTGAGAAATTCGATGCCCGCCATGCGTCCAGCCTTGGGAGCGTAGTAGGCGTTCGGCGCGGAATAAGGCGCGGGCGCGGTCAGAATTCCATCCTCCATCATCGTCACCTTGGTGCTGCGATTGCCATCCACACCGCGCAGCGAAATGTTCGGAAAATTTCCCGATCCGTCCTCGTCGCGCACATACACGCCCGGCACCCGCGCTGCGATCTGCGCGATGTTGGTGTAGCCCCGCTCGCGAAATTCCTCCGCTGCCGCGTAGGCCGCCGAACCCGGAAGCTCGAAGACCGCCGCCTGGCTCCCGACGACCGTCAGCGGCTGCAAGGTTTCGGCCTCTTCCTGCGCCCGACTCGTGTGCCATAGCGAAATCGCTAGCGCCGACGATACAACAGCAGGACAAAGGGCGGGACGGAATTTCATGGGAGAAAAGGGCAAATAGTTGTTATTGAGACGCAGTCGCAATTAGTGACGGGGCAAGAGAGCCCGAATCATGCCCATGGGTCAACGAAAATTTGCCCTACCTCAGCGTCCGGGCAGATCGCGCTGGCCTCGATGATCCGCAATGGACCTTCCGCCCCCGATGGGCCATACCCCGCGCGCCGCATGTCCGCTCTTCTTTCAGCCAACGAAATCCGCCTCACCTATGGCTACCAGACCTTGCTCGATGGCGTGACGCTTGCGGTGGCCGCCGGCGAAAAGGTTGGCATGGTCGGGCGCAATGGTTGCGGCAAAACTTCATTGCTGAAAATCCTGACCGGACAAAACAAGGCCGACTCTGGCGAGATCGCATTGAGGCGCGCGCTGCGCGTCGGCTACCTGCCGCAGGAGTTCGAGCTCGATCCGGAGTTGAGCGTGCATGAAAACATCGCCGGCGGTGCGGCCGACATCGTCGAAGCGGTGCGGCGTTATGAAAATGGCGATGGAAGTGAGGCCGAGCTTGCCGAGCTGCTGCACCTGATCGATCACGCCGATGGCTGGAACCTCGACGCGCGCATCAAGGCGACCACCACCGCGCTCGGCGCGCCGCCGCTTGAGGTTGCGGTCGGCCCACTTTCAGGTGGGGAAAAACGCCGCGTCGCACTTTGTCGCGCATTGGTGTGTCAGCCCGACCTGCTTTTGCTCGACGAGCCAACCAACCACCTCGATGCCGAATCAATCCGTTGGCTCGAGGACTATCTGAAAACTTTTCCCGGTGCGGTCATCTTCGTCACGCACGATCGCTACTTTCTCGATGTGATCGCCACACGCATCATCGAGATCGATCAAGGCCGCGCATTTTCGCATCCGGGAAACTACACCGCATTTCTCGAATCGAAGGCCGTGCGAAGGCAGATCGCTGAGCAAACCGAGCGCCGCCGCCAACGCTTTCTGCGCGAGGAACTTGAGTGGGTGCGATCGGGCGTCAAGGCACGCGGCACGAAGTCGCGCCATCGGATGGAGAAGTTTTACGAGATCGAAGGCATGGAAGCGCCGCCCGAAGAGCGCGAAATGGATCTGCTCATTCCACCACCGCCGGACCTCGGCAACATCGTGGTCGAGTTGGAAAATGCAGGGGTCAATGTCGGCAGCTCGACCTCACCACGCTGGCTGTTTCGTCATCTGACACTGACGCTGCGCCCGGGTCAGTGCACCGGCATCGTCGGCCGCAACGGCGTGGGCAAAACCACCTTGTTGAAACTTTGCCTCGGCCAAATCCCGCCGAGCGAAGGCAGCGCCGTCACCGGCAAGCGCGTGAAGGTGAATTACATCGATCAAACCCGCATGCAACTCGATGGCAGCGGCTCGCTGCTCGACGAAATTTCCGAAGGCAACGAAAAGCTGATGTTTGGAAATCAACCGCTCGGCGCGCGCAATTATTTGCGGCGCTTCCTTTTCAATGATCAACGCATCAACGAACGCGTCGATCTGCTCTCCGGCGGTGAGCGCGCAAGGCTGATGCTTGCCAAGGTGCTCAAGAATGGTGGCAACCTCATCGTGCTCGACGAGCCGACCAACGACCTCGATCTACCATCGCTGCGCATGCTCGAAGAAGCGCTCGCCGACTTCGACGGCTCAGTGATTTGCGTTTCGCACGATCGCTATTTTCTCGATCGGATTTGCGATCAGATCATCGCCTTCGAAGACGACGGCGTCTTCGTCCAACCGGGCAACTACTCGTACTATCTCGAAAAACGCCAAGCGCGCGAAAATGCCATGCGCATCCAATCGCAAGCCGCGGCCAGAGATGCGGCAAGCCGGCAAAAGACAAGCAACACCAAACCGCGCAAGCTGAGCCTCAAGGAGCGAACCGAACTCGATGGCATGGAAGCGACGATTCTTGACGCTGAGCAAGTTGCCGAAGACATCGAAAGCAAGCTCAACGACGCAGAGTTTCAAGCCCAGCACTACGAAGAAATTCCCGAGCTCGTTGAAAAACTCGATGCCGCCAAGGCCGAGGTTGCGCGCCTCTACCAACGCTGGGAAGAACTCGAGGCCCTGCGCGAAAGCTTGGAAAAATAAGGCCCAAGTTCGTGCCTGCCCAAGTGCCCCCGCCGGGAATCGAACCCAGATTTAGAGTTTAGGAAACCCTCGTTCTATCCATTGAACTACGGGGGCCTGTTGCAAAGCGCCCTTCCCTTACCCCCACCCAGC
>JBEEOX010000154.1:0-4388 GCA_041191425.1 Verrucomicrobiota bacterium
CGTCTCCTTCGCTTGAAGAGGATGACATCATCGTGGTGAACGGCCACGAGATCCGCGTGGTGAGCGCCCGCACTCCCGATGGTCTTCCATGGAAAGAGCTCGGCGTCGATGTCGTCATCGAATCGACCGGACTTTTCACCGAAGCGGAAAAAGCCAAAGGCCACATCGCAGCCGGTGCCAAAAAGGTCATCATTTCCGCACCTGCCAAGGGCGAGGACGCAACCTTCGTGGTGGGCGTGAACGATGATCAATACGATCCCGCCAAGCATCATATCATTTCCAACGCGAGCTGCACCACCAACTGCCTTGCCCCGCTCGTGCATGTGCTCCTCAAGGAAGGTTTCGGCATCGCCGAGGGTCTCATGACCACCGTGCACGCCTATACCGCGACGCAAAAGACCGTCGACGGTCCTTCGAAGAAGGACTGGAAGGGTGGTCGCAGCGCAGCGATCAACATCATCCCATCGACCACCGGTGCCGCCAAGGCCGTCGCTCTGGTTTGCCCCGAAGTCAAAGGCAAGCTGACTGGCATGGCCTTCCGCGTGCCAACTCCGACCGTTTCGGCTGTCGACCTCACCGTGAAGACTGTTAAGGAAACCTCGCTCGCCGAGATCAAGGCCGCTCTCAAGAAGGCATCTGAGACCTACCTCAAGGGTATTCTCGCCTACACTGAGGACGAAGTGGTTTCCACCGACTTCATCCACGACAAGTCCTCGTCGATCTTCGACGCGGGTTCGTCGATCGAACTCAACTCGACCTTCTTCAAGCTGGTCAGCTGGTACGACAACGAGTGGGGTTACTCCAACCGCGTGATCGACCTCCTTCACGATGTCGTGAAGAAAGGCATCTGATCGCCAGATTGCTTATTTAATCAATACGGCGGCTCCGTGAATCGGAGTCGCCGTTTTTTTGTGTCGGTGGATTCTTTCATCCATTGGGCTTTTCGGTTGAGGCCAAGGCGGGTAGTTTGAGGTGTGGATGTTGATCGCACTGCGGCCGTGAAGCAGAGGAAGGTCTTTGCGACGATATGGCTGGTTTTCTTTTTGCAGGGGATGGGACCTGGGCTGTGGTTGCCTGCGATCACGAATATTTTCGCCACGATGGGCCTGCGCGAGTGGGTGCCATGGGCCTTCATGGTGCCACCGTTCTGCGCGTTGATTTCGCCGCTGATTGGTGGCGCTTTGGCGGATCAGCGAGTGCCGGCAAACCGCTTGTTTGTTTATTCGAGCATGCTTGCGGGTGTGGCATTGTTCGCCGCATTTTTGATCTTGGATGCTGGGTATCATCCGTTTTGGTTTTTGTTGTTGCTTGGATTTTATTCCCTCGCTGGCGGACCCTCATGGGGCTTGCTCGCGACCATTTCCATGACCCATTTGAGGCACGGCGAGCGGACATTTCCGCTGGTGCGGGTGGGGGCGACGATTGGATGGATCGCTGGTGGCATGATCACAAGCCTTTGGCTGATGTCGGACACGAGCACGCTTTGCTGTTATGTTTCGGCGGGCTTGCGTGTGTTCACGGCTTTTGCGGCGCTGCTCTTGCCCTTGACCATTCCATTGGGCAAGGCCGGATCGTGGAAGAGTCGCTTGGGTCTGGATGCGTTTGTGTTGATGAAACAACGTGACCATCTGGTGTTTTTCCTGGTCACCGCGCTCTATTCGATTCCGATCACAGCCATTTACATGTACGCGCCGGAGTTTCTCAAGGTGCTGGGTGATTCAAAGCCGACTGCGACCATGACCGTTGCGCAGATGCTTGAGGCGGTGAGCATGTTTGCACTCGGCGCGATGATGACACGGATGCGGGTGAAGTCCTTGTTGATGTGGTCCTTAGGGCTATCAGTGCTGCGGTTTGCGCTGAGTGCTTCCGCCGAGTGGACCGGTTGGGTTGGTTGTCATTTGAGCGGCATCGCCCTTCACGGGATGTGCTACACCTTTTATTTCATCACCGCGCAAATCTTTCTCGATCGTCGAGTCGACCCTGGAATGAAGGGTCAGGCGCAAGGTTTGCTGTCCATGGTTTCAGGTGGCATTGGACCTTTGGCTGGTGCCTTTATCTGCGGCTTGTTGCGTGAGCATTTTGTGGCGGATGGAACTCACGGGTGGGGTGCCTTTTGGATGTCTCTGAGCGCGATGGCTGCGCTTTGTTTCGTGGCGTTTGGTTTGTTCTATCGCGGCAAGACTCAGGGAACCTCTTAAGATTGATAGGAGTTTGAGAGTCGCTGAGAGCCCCATGCGGCGATGAAAGTGAGCACGAGCAGTAGCGTGCTGAGGGCATTGATCACCGGAAATTCGCGGCTCTTTTTGATCATGCTGTAAATCACCACCGGCAGCGTGTCGGCACCAGGTCCTTTGACAAAGAAGGTGATCACGAAGTCGTCGATCGAGAGGGTGAAGGCGAGCAGTCCGCCTGCAAGAATACCTGGTGCAAGGATTGGCAATGTCACACGCAGGAAGGCAGTGATTCGCGATGCGCCAAGATCGCGGGCGGCTTCGACGAGTTGAAAATCAAAATCTTGGAGACGAGATTGAACGACGAGCGCGACATAGCTGATGCAAAAGGTGACATGCGAAATGGTCACCGTGAGCATACCGAGTGATTGATTGATCGATACAAAGAGCAAGAGCAGGCCCATGCCCATCAAGATCTCGGGCAGCACTAGCGGGATGGTGACAAGTGTTCTGTGCAGGACTTGAATTTTCGATTGATACTTGTACAGGGCAAAGGCAGCGAGTGTGCCAAGAATCATCGAGGCAAGGCTTGCGATGCCAGCGATGCGCAATGAATTGCCGAGGGCGGCCCAGAGGTCGCCGCGTTCGAGCAGGCGCTCATACCATTGAAGGCTGAAACCCTGCCATGTGGTGCCAAAGCGTGAAGCATTGAACGAATTGAGGATCAGCACACTGACAGGAAGATAGAAAAACACCATCACGAGAATGGTGGTGATCTGTGGCAGTCGGCTGGGTTTCATCGGTTGAGAAAAATCTTCTCAGGCTGAATGATTGTTTTGGCGTCGGCGGATCAGCATCGGCGCGAGGACAGCGAGCGATAGGATCGCGGCAAGGGCTGAGGCCGATGGCAGGTTGCGATCGGAGAAATTTCTCTGGGCGATTTTGTTGCCGATCATTTGTCCGTTCGATCCACCAACGAGATCGGGCACGACATAGGATCCGAGCATCGGAATGAAAACAATGACGAGTGCCGTGCGGATGCCGCTGGCGATGCCGGGAACGAAAATCGAAAAGACCGACCGCATCGCACTGGCACCGAGATCGCGCGCGGCTTCGAGTAGTCGAAAATCGAATTTCTCCGCGGCGGCGTAGAGCGGCAAGATGGCAAAAGGCAGGTAGGTGTAAACACTCACGAGGATCACTGCTCCGGAGTTGAAGAGAAGCGGTTGGTTTGCATCGAGTAGGTTGATCGCGCGTAGAAATCGGGCGAGGACACCTTCCGAGTGGAGGATTTGATTCCATGCAAAAACGCGGATCAGGAAATTCGTCCAGAACGGAACGATGACGAGCAGAAGAAGCGTGGGGCGAATGGATTCGTGGGCGCGCGCGATGAACCATGCCACGGGAACAGCCAGCGCGAGGCAGATGGCCGAAGTGGCGGCGCTGATCCACAGCGTGCGCCAGAGCAGGATCAGAATGTGGGGCTCGGCGAGAAGACGGAATTGCGAAAGTGTCCAGTCATCGGCAATCCCACCAGATGGCGAGGTGGCGCGGAATGCGATGATGAGAATGAGCGCCGAGGGAATCAGGACAAAGAGTGTCAACCAGGCAAGGCTGGGCAGCGAGATGAGGAGTTCCTTGCGCAGTTGCTTCATGGTGGATCAATCACTTGGCTGACCATCCGCCTCCAAGGGATTTGGCAAGCACGGCGAAAGTGATGCGCTGGCGCGCATCGGTCTGGCTGAGGAGGAGTCTTGTTTGCAGCACGCTGCGGTCGGTGTCGACCACTTCGAGGTAATTGGTAAGCCCCTTGTCGAAGCGCTCCTGTGCGAGTTTCTTGGTGAGCTCGGCACTGGCGAGCGCTTGCTCGAGCGTCTGACGCGACTGGGCGAGTGTTTTTAGGTCGAGCAGCGAGTCCTCAACTTCACGAAGGGCGACGATGAGTGCGTTGCGATAGTTGGCGAGCGCCTCATCACGGGTGCTGACTGCAGCATCGAAGGTCGCGCGGTTGGATCCGGCATTGAATACGGGCGCGGCCACGCCAGCACCGATCGATAGCACGCGGTTTTGCCAGTCAAGGAATCGGTTGGCGTCGAGTGATTCGAATCCGGCAGAGGCGTTGATCGAAAAGTTTGGATAAAAATTTGCCTGAGCAACACCGATCGCGGCATTGGCGCTGCGCAGCGATTGCTCGGCAGCGCGGACATCGGGTCGGCG
>JBEEOX010000155.1:0-4387 GCA_041191425.1 Verrucomicrobiota bacterium
GCGAAGTGGCGCGCGGCTTCAAACTCCCATCCGAAGTGAAGATGGTTGAGACCCATGTTCACATGCGTTTGTGCCGCTTCGTTGGTGGTGGCCACAGCGAGAGTGATACCCGCAGGCGTGCCGCTTGGACTTGGTGGGGGGAGTCGCATCACTGCCTCGGGGATGGCCTGACCAATCTCGGGGATTTTTTCGCCAAGTGCGAATTGGGAGAAGCAGATCAAGGCACCAAACGCATGTAGCGGGAGTGACTTCATGCCGCATCATGGAATAAATTTTCGCATTTCACCAATCAAAATGATGCTGGCGCGATCGCGGGTGGGGGCGCTAGTCTCGAGACATGAAACTCGGCGTCATTGGTTGCGGCAAAATGGGCACGGCATTTGTTTCTGGTGCGATTCGCTCCGGGGTTGTGTCGGCTGGTGATGTGATCGGCATTGATCCCGTAAAGGCCGCGCGGGAGCATTTTGCGTCAACGACGGGCGCGCAGGTGGCGGACGAAATTTCTGCTTTGGCTGACTGCGATGTGGTTCTGCTTTGCACCAAACCTCAGGAGGCATGTGGTGCGCTTAGGCATTTGGTTGACGCATCAAAGGTGTCGGCCTTGGTCATTTCCATCGCGGCCGGGGTCAAGCTTGCTGCATTGGAGCAGGCTGTCGGTGAGCGCGCGAGAGTGGTGCGCGCCATGCCCAACACACCCGCGGCGGTGGGCAAGGGGGCCTCGGGATTTTGCATGGGTCAACTCGCTCAAGAAAATGACAGGGCATCAGCGAAGCTCATTCTTGGGTCGGTCGGGTTGGCGGTCGAAGTGCCCGAGCGCTTGATGGATGCCGTGACGGGGCTTTCGGGCAGTGGTCCAGCCTATGCTTATTTGTTCATCGATGCGCTAGCGGATGGTGGCGTGAAGGCTGGTTTGTCGCGCGCTGACGCGATTCGCTTGGCTGCGCAGACCGTCTGGGGTGCGGCAGCAATGGTGCTCGAAACGGGGGAGCATCCGGCTGTTCTCAAGGACATGGTCACTTCTCCTGGCGGAACCACCATTGCCGGTTTGGCCGAATTGGAAAGACATGGGCTGAGGTCGGCGTTGATCGAGGCCGTGGCGGCGGCGACCCGACGCTCGATCGAGCTTGGGAAATGAATTTATTTCGTGTATTTTTTGGACTTCCCGAGTCTTCTCGGACGCTTATGCTCACGACAATGAATTGGCATACGGCACTTTGTCTGACGGGTTTCTCGTTCTTGGTAATTTCCTGCGGCAATGATGCTGAGGCGCCAATCCTTGCTGGCGAAACACGAGCGGCTGCCGCGAAGGGCGAGGAAATTTATCAGAAGGCAAAGCAAGCCGACGATGCGGGCAATCGCCGTCGCGCGATCAAATTTTACGACAAGACTGCGACCGAGTATCCTTTTGCCAAACCAGGAGCAATGGCGCGTTACCGTCACGCGCAGTTGCTTGAGGAAAAAGGCGACATCCTTGGAGCCTTCAAAGCTTATGGCAAATTTCTTGAGCGCTATCCCGGCAGCGACATGTACTCCAGCGTGTTGAAGCGTCAGGTGAACATGGCGCAGAGCGCAGCGGAGGGTCAGATCAAAACCAATTTCCTTGGCATCAAATCGAAGCTCTCGCTTGAGAAGACGGTGGAGATGCTTGATCAACTGCGTAAGCACGCGCCGAGGTCGCGCATTGCATCCAAGGCGCACTTCACCAAGGGGCAGCTTTACGAGTCCAAACGCAAGGGCAAGGAAGCCATTGCCGCGTATCGTGAGTTGGTGCGTGAACAACCTGACAGCTCTGAAGCACCCGAGGCGCTGTTTCGTGTTGGCGTCATTCTCATGGAGGATGCTGAGCGCGGAAATCAAAACCAAGCGAACCTCGATCTTTCGCGCGAGGCTTTCAACGACTATCTGATCCAGTACCCAGGTCACTCGCGCAATGCCGAGGCTCGTCGTCACTTGCAAGGAGTCGCTGGGCAGGATCTGCAGCGTTCGTTTGACATTGCCGAGTTTTATCTCAAGACCGGAAAAACCGAGAGTGCCAAGGTTTACTACTGCGACATCGTGAAGCGCGGAGGCGATAACAAAATCCGCAGTGCGGCGCAGGCGCGGCTCAAGGAACTTGGCGAATGAGGCACTTCTTTCATCTGTTGATTGTTACGGCGTTTGCCAGCGTGGTGCTCTCCTCCTGCGCGGGCTATCGACTCGGCGTGAACAAGCCTGCGGCATTGGCGGGGGTCAAAAACATCCATGTGCCGATGTTTTCGAATCAGTCATTTCACCCGCGCGCGGAAGCCTTAGCGACTTCGGCGGTGGTCAATGCCTTCACGACTGATGGCACTTATCGCATCACTGGTTTGGATGAGGCTGATGCCGTGCTTGAGGGGCGCGTTGCATCGATTGAATACACGCAGTTGGTGGGTAATCGCCTCGACACGGCGCTGCCTGAGCAGTTGAGAAATTCTGTGACGCTCAATTGGGAACTCAAGGATTCGCGTGACCGAGGCAAGGTGCTTATGGCGGGCTCCAGCGTTGGAACCAGTCAGCTTTTTGTGACCTCAAATTTGCAAACATCTCGAAACAACGCTCTGCCGGAAGCAGTCGAGCGGGCGGGCGAGGTAATGGTATCGCGCTTATCGAGCAGTTATTGAATTTGCTTGAGCGCTCGGAGGTAAGAACGGTCATTTCAGCATCCACCCAACTTGCAGGCGCGTTTGAAATGTTTGGCGCTGACCGGGTTGATCGAAAGCCGAGTGCCGCGTTGGCAGACCATCATTTCGCAAAGTTCGGAATCCTCTTTGAGCGCATCGAGCGGAATGATTTTGGAGAAACGATCGACGAATTCAAAATCGACAAGCCACCAGCGTGGATTATCGCGTGTGGATTTTGAATCAAAGTATTCGCTTTTAGCATCGAATTGGGTGGGGTCCGGATAGGGGCTTCCAGCAACCTTGGCGATGCCGGCGATGCCCGAGGGTTTGGCGTTTGAGTGGTAAAAAAGCGCTAGGTCTCCGGGCTTCATATCGCGCCACATGAAGTTGCGAGCCTGATAGTTGCGGACACCGGTCCATGGTTCGCGGCCGACCTTTTTGAGATCATCAATCGAGAACACATCGGGTTCGGATTTGATCAACCAGTGGTTCATATGATCGGGATTCGATGGATCAGGCAAGATCGCGCACCAGTCCGCTTTTGATTTTTGGCAATCGCAGGTGTTCTGGGCCTAGCTCGAGTCCTTTTGAAGCGCGCACATCCTCCTCGATGGCCTCGATCACATCGAGTTCCGGGCGGAAGTCGGCGGCATGGTACGAGCTGCGCACGAGCGGACCGCTGGCTACGTGGCGGAAACCTTTTTCCAAGGCGATCTCGCGGTATTCATCGAAGACGGCCGGCTCAATGTATTCAACCACGGGCAGGTGCTTCGGAGTGGGTCGCAGGTATTGGCCGAGCGTGAGAACGGTGACATCATGTTCGCGTAGGTCGTCCATCGCGCTAAGGACTTCCTCGCGGCGCTCACCGAGTCCGAGCATGATGCCGCTCTTGGTGGCGACCTTGCCGTTGACCATTGCCTTAGCTTTTTTCAGCACGCTGAGGCTGCGTTGATATTGAGCGCGTGATCTTACAAGCGGTGTCAGGCGTTCAACCGTTTCGATGTTGTGGTTGAAAATGTGTGGGCGTGCATCCATCACCATTTGCAACGCCCAATCGCGGTCGTTGAAATCTGGTACGAGTACCTCGATAATGATTGAAGGGTTGGCGGCGCGGACTGCTTCGATGGTTTGTTTGAAATGTTCGGCGCCGCCATCGCGAAGGTCATCGCGAGCCACGGCGGTGATCACCACATGTCGCAGATTGAGTCGTTGGGTGGCTTCGGCGACGCGTTGTGGTTCGTCTGCCTCCAGTGCGTCAGGGCGTGCGGTCTTGACCGCGCAAAAGCCGCAGGCACGGGTGCATTTCTCGCCAGCGATCATGAAGGTCGCCGTGCCTTGGCTCCAGCACTCCCAGCGATTTGGGCATTGGGCTTCTTCGCAAACAGTGACCAGCTTGAGGTCGGTGATCAGGGATTTCGTTGACCAGAAAACCGGGTTGCTCGGGAGACGCACCTTGATCCATGAGGGTTTTTTCTCCCAGTGTAATCTGGGATCCATTCTCATTTTCGGGCCACAGCTGCTCATTGCGGCGGGAAAGTAGGGTCCAAGACTGCCTCGGGAAAGTGGAAAGTGGGATTTGAGCGGATCTCGGTCAGTCTTTCACCATCCCCGCCTCTTTAAGCGCGCGCCAGCCGCCGTTGAGGACTGAGATTTGCGGCCCGAGGTTGAGTTGGCGAATGCGTGCGGCGACCTGACGGCTGATTCCGCAGTTTTCGTCGCCGCAGTAGATGACCACCATTTGCGCG
>JBEEOX010000156.1:0-4332 GCA_041191425.1 Verrucomicrobiota bacterium
GACCGAGTAGGCGCACGCCATCTGCAAAGGTGTGACATTGAGTGCGTACCCATAACTTGCGCGGGAGAAGTCTACAGGGTTGCCGCTGTTGCGAGCGATGCCTGTGCTTTCACTGTCCAAGAGGATCCCAGTTTTTTTGCCAAAACCCCAGAGGCTGACGTAATCATAAAAACGTTTGGATCCGAGTTGTTTGGCAAACTTGTAGGCACCGATGTTGCTTGATTTTGCCAAAACGCCTTCGAGCGTGAGGTAGCCATAACCATGATGATCGGGCACCTCGAAGCCATTCTCAAAATACTTGCCGTTGTGGCAGAATACTTGGCTGCTTGGCTTGGCGATGCCTTCATTGATCGCGGCGGCGGTGGCAACAATCTTGAAGGTTGAGCCCGGTTCGTAAATCGCTTGTGTGCTAAAATTGAATCCATTTTCAGTAATGTCTTTGCGGAGGTTGAGATCGAAGTTCGGCCTGCTCGCCATGGCGAGGATTTCACCGTTTTTAGGATTCATCAAAATGATGGAGCCACGCTCAGATTTGAATTCCTCAAGACAGGCATCCATTTCCTCCTCGACGATCGCCTGCAGCCCCATGTCGATGGTGAGCTTCACATTAAGTCCCGCGCGAGGTGGCATGAGACTTGATGATTTTCCAGGCACCACCAATCCCCGCGCGTCTCGGTGGTGTTGCAGCCACCCGTCGTGCCCTTTGAGATAACTCTGCATCGCTTGCTCGATGCCTGAGCATCCGACGACCTTTCTTTCGATCTTGCCTTCTTCGTTCGGTATATCGTCCTCGCCGGTGTACCCAGTCAAATGCGTCGCAAGGTTTGGCGAGCTGTACCACCGCTTGATGGAATTTTGGAATTCGAAACCTTGCAAAAAATTTCGGTCGATGACTTCCCGCAAGCTATCGGCATCATCGCCGGGCATATCCTTAACCAATGGAAACCACATGCGCCTGCTCTTGCCATTCTCAATTTTTGCCATCAAATCCGCACGCTTCATGCTGAGCGGTCTGGCCAATACTTCAACGGCATATTCCTTGTGCTTGCGCACAATTTCTTCAGCGGTATCACGCTTGAGGATTTCCCCGCGCAAACTGATAATCTGACGCTTTCTTGCGGCCCGATCCAAATGCTCCCAGCCTGCCATTGAGCTCGCTTCCTTGCAGGCAACTCCGTAACTGGCCTGTCTTGCATCATCAAGATGCTTGCGATCAATGAAGAGCGTCGAAACATTGAGGCTTTTAGCGATTGGCTCCCCGCGGCTGTCGACAATCATGCCGCGTAGCGCCGGCAGTTTTTCGACGCGGTAAAACGCCTTGCGCGAGCTTTCCGCGTAAAGCTTGCGATCGACCAATTGAATCTGCACCAACCGCCACGAGAGCACACTCAACCCGATCACGAGGATCGTCAGGAGGGTGATGCAGCGGGATTGGAACGGGGAAGTCACAAATCAGGGAGCGGCAGACGCGACAGCGCGCGGATCGGCGGTGGCGGGATCGACCTCTTCGACGACCGCGCTGGAAATGGGAATGAGCTTTGAACCGCTTTCAGCCAATTGCTGGCGGATCGAGGCACGGTTGAGCAATTTGTCCATGCGCATTTGCGACGTGCGAACGTCGAGTCGGTATTCTTCAATCTCGCGCTCCATGGCATCGATCTGGCGACTGGCTTGCAGCTGGCTATTCTTGAGGTAAGCATAGTAAACCCCACCGGCAGCGATGGTGGCGGCGGCAAGAATCAGTGCGGCGAATACCGAAAATGGCGTGCGGGTTTCGTTGCGGCGACGGTTCATGGCTTTGTTTTCAGTAAGCGTGCGACGCGCAGTTTTGAACTGCGGGAGCGCGGGTTGGCGGAGATCTCGAATGCGCCGGGGGCGATTGCCTTGCGCGCGAGAAGTTCAAACTGAAGGTCAGGATTCGGACGCGGCTCGGGCCATGCCGGATCATCGATCATCGGCGTCGAGTGATGACGCAAAAAGCGTTTCACCATGCGGTCCTCAAGGCTGTGGAAAGTGATCACCAAAAGTTTGCCGCCAGGCTTGAGCACATGCGGCACCGCAGCCAGCGCGGCGGCGAGCGATTCGAGCTCTTCATTCACCGCCATGCGAATGGCCTGAAATGCACGCGTCGCAGGATGAATGCGACCTTGACGACCGACCGCCGCTTCAATGCATGAGGCGAGTTCGGTGGTTGTGGAAAATGGTTTCAAGTCACGCTGCTTGACCAAAGCGGCAGCGATGCGACGGGCTTTCGGTTCTTCGCCGAACTCAAACAAAATCCGCGCCAGTTCGGACTCGCTTGATTGGTTCACCAAATCTGCCGCCGTGCGTTCACTCGAAGGCCCCATGCGCATGTCGAGCGGACCTTCGCGCATGAAGGAAAATCCACGCACCGCAGAGTCCAGTTGACGCGATGAAACTCCCAGATCCAAAAGCAAGCCATCGGCTTTGCGCCCGGCCTTGATCGCCGGGATCTCAAGCAGATTCGAAAAATTTCCCTGCCATGTCGAAAAGCGCGAACCATAACCAGCAAGTCGCGCACGGGCATGCGCAAGCGCTTCCGGATCACGATCGACGCCGAGCACTTCAGCGCCCGCCTTGAGAAACATTTCGCTGTGACCGCCACCACCCAAGGTTCCATCGATGATGAAGTCCCCCGCTTTCGCGTCCATCCACTCGGCCACTTCGCTTGGCAAGACTGGCAGGTGATATCCAGCTTCGCTTGGCACATCGTTGGATGCATCGACCTCGCTCATCAAAATGCCCGAGGCCTGTGTGGTCGCTTGCGCAAGTTTGGTTGAAACTTCGCGCGATTCAGAAAGCCACGATAGCCGCGCAGACAACCAGCCAGAAGCTGCGCGAACCATCGCATTCACAGACGCCGATCGCTCCGTCCCGGGAGCTTGCGTGCGTCCGTCCATGAAAGTCCCCGGACGCCGCGCCGCCAACCAGCCAGGTGCGGCGCGGTCATCCGTTGCTTTAACAAAACCCCTCGCCGTCCCGGGCACGGAATTTTGTGTGGCAGGAAATTTTTTCAAGGCACCAACCGAGCGCAGACCACGAACTTCGCCGATCGACGCGCAGGCCGCCTCGGTGATGGTCGCGGATGATGTGAGCCACATGATGGATTGCTCGTGTTGGGTTTGATGTGAAAACGGTTAGAAAATTCCAAGGTCGTCGCTTTCGTCTTCGCGGGTCTCGATGTTGAGCACGCGATCAAAGTTCGATTTGCTCCAAATTTCGAAATGGATGCCGCGACCGGCCAGGACCACTTCGCTGTCAGCCTCGATGCCGGCCTTCTCGCTCAGGTCCTTCGGCACCAGCAATTTGCCCTGCTCGTTGAGCGACACCTCACGACACAACATCGCGAGCTTGCCGAGCAATTTGCCTTTCTCGACTGGCGACTTGTCGCTGCTCTGGATCAACGAAACTTTTTCGCCGTAGGCCTCGTGACTCAGCACCTTGACCAGAGGCATTCCGTGCTCTTTGGAAAACAGCAGAAACAAAACGCCCCCCGCCTCCGGACGCCATGCCGTCGGCACGGAGACCCGAAATTTGGGGTCCATCTTGTAAGGGGTGAATCCCTTGTATCGCTGGTAGTTGCTGCTCACGAGAAAACCCGAAACACGCGCGGGTGGTGTTGAAATACACTAAAATACACTCAACCGACAAGAAAAAATAAGGGCTTCCAAAAGATAATTTTATTCCATTGATTATCAATGAGTTACAAGCCCGATTCGGGGCTAATTTTCTAAATTTTTTGACTCAATCGGTCTGAAATTTGAAAAAATTGAGCCATTTTGACGAAAAATTAGCCCCTAATTTCAAGTTTTTCGACCCAGAGTGTACTTTCCTGCCGAATCAGTGGACTGGCACACTGGCCGCTGATCTTCTCGCCTCGCAAAGGCTGATCAGGCGAATCGCCTACCCGCGAATGGCGAGCTCCTTATTTGGCTGCAGCCACCGATACCGAGGAGTTCGGCGGGAGTTGAGCGGCGGCCTTTTTCTCACCCGCGCTGGAAATCAGATAGGTCAGATATGCCACATAGCAGAGGAAGAAAAATGCGCCGTTGGTGCGTGAGATGACATGGTTATGCAAAAAGATGGGAAGGCATGCGATGGCCACACCAATCATGACAGGGATATCGAAGCTCAGCGCGGCAGCGTCGACTGCAACACCGCTTGGAGCAACGATCGATGAAAGCCCAAGCACCACAAGTATGTTGAATATGTTCGAACCCACGACATTGCCGACTGCGATGTCGCGTTCGCCTTTGATCGCTGCGATGATGGAAGTGGCAACTTCAGGAAGTGATGTACCAGCCGCAATGA
>JBEEOX010000157.1:0-4302 GCA_041191425.1 Verrucomicrobiota bacterium
CGAGGGGCGGTAGTTGAGATCGTAGCTGACGATGGTGCCGTGCTTTTTGGCGGCTTTGACCGCCTCGATCGTGAGTTGCGCGGTGGATTCTGAAAGTGCGGCGAAGATGCCGCCTGTGTGGAACCAGCGCGCGCCGAGTTTGCCAAAGATGTGATCCCAGTCGTAGTCACCGGGCTTAAGTTGTGATGCTGCGGTGTTGCCCCGGTCGGGATTACCCACCGCGCCGCGAATGCCGAAGCCGCGCTCGGTGAAGTTGAGTCCATTGCGGACATTGCGTCCGATGCCGTCGTCGTCGCTCCACTTGATGAAATCCGTGTCGACGCCGCCCTGCATGATGAAGTCCTCAATGAGGTGACCGATCTCATTGTCGACGAGCGCGGTGCAGACCGCAGTGCGCAAACCGAAACATTTGCGCAATCCGCGCGAGGTGTTGTACTCGCCACCGCCTTCCCAGGCATTGAATTGTCGCGCCGTGCGGATGCGACCTTCGCCGGGATCGAGACGCAGCATGACCTCGCCGAGCGAAATTTGATCGTAGCGGCAAGTGGACGGATCGCGAAGTTTGAGTGACATGGGGGACTGGGTTGTTAGACGATGATGGATTTGAAATCGGCAGCCTTCCAAGCAGTTTCGCCGAGTTCATCGGTGATGTGCGCAAACCCTTCGATTTCAGCGCGCGTGAAAAGCAATCCGCCGTGGAGGTCGGTGAGCTTTGCGGCGTCCGCTTCAAATTGACCAGGTAGCACGCAGCTCTCGTTGCCATGACCGAAGATGTCATCGAGGCAAGCCTTGAGGTTTTCCCCCTGCGATCGACCAAACGCGTAATCGTTTCCGCGAAGCGCTTCGGGGTGGATGCATTGGAAAAAGAAGGTCGAGCCGCGCTTGTCATCTTTGGCGCCCCGACTTGTGCCGCGAATCGACGGCAGGGATCCGCCAATCATCGCGGCGTATATTTCATCGATGAGTCCAAGTCCGTAACCTTTATGAGCGCCAAAGGGTAGCAGTGCATTGGCCTTGTGCGGATCGGTGGTGGGTTGACCTTGCGCATCAACCGCCCATCCGGGTGCAAGCTCGCGACCTTCCCTTGCAAATTGCTGCACGCGTCCCATTGCGACAACGGAGGTGGCCCAGTCCATCACGATTGGAAATCCGACCGCATCTTGGGTCGGAAATCCCCACGAGTGTGGGTTGGTGCCCATGGTGGGGGTTTTTCCTCCGAATGGGACCACCTCGGAGGTGGCAGAAGTGCAATTCGTGTAAGCAATGTATCCCTTGAGTGCGGCGTCGATCACATAACCACCACCCCAAAGGTAATGCGTGGCATTGTCGACACTCACCGTGCCGACGCCGAACTGGTCAGCCAGTTCCATGCATCGTTGCATGGCTTTGTAAGCGACAGCCTGACCAAGCTTTTTGTGACCGTCCCAAATTTCGGTGGCGGCAAAGCGGGTGGGTAGAACTTCTATTTCCGCGCCAGGCACCCATTGGCCGATTTTTGAACCGAAGAGATCGTCGAGGTGCAAGGCCTTGAGCGCGTTATGCGTGCGGATGCCGTGACGCGAGGCGCTGTGGCAAAAGCGTGAGGCATCATTGGCCTCGTCCTCGCTGTAGCCGCGTTGGAGGTAGGCTCGGCGGACCAGTCCGTCGTGAAGATCGGCTGGCACGACAAAGAATTCGTTGCCTGTGTTCATGGTTTGGAAATTTCGTTGGCTTGCGCGAGTGCCGGCCGTCCTGCCAGCACTTGGATCATGTTTTGTACCGCCATCGTGGCCTGACGCGCCACATTTTCATGAGTGCGCGAACCAATGTGCGGGGTGATGATCACACGCGGTGCGCTGAGCAGGGGATGATCCGCAGGTGGCGGCTCGACATCGACGACATCGGCGGCGTAGGCGGCAATCACGCCCGAGTGGAGCGCCTCAATCAATGCCTGTGTGTCGATCAATTCGCCGCGCGCGCAGTTGATGAGAAAGAGTCCGGGTTTGGCGAGTGCCACGCGGCGGGCATCGACCATGTGTCGCGTCTGCGGCGTGAGCTTGGTGTTGAGAGAAATGATGTCGGCTTCGCGAAACAGATCATCGAGTGTCGCGCTGCGTTGAATGCCATGGGCTGCTGCAAATTCATCGTCCCAGTGATTGCCAAATCCGATCACGGTCATTCCAAAGGCCTGCGCGCGTGTGGCCACCTCGCGACCGATGCGGCCAAGGCCGACAATGCCGATGGTTTTGCCGTGGAGTTCATGACCCGTGATGCGTTTCCAGTTTCCTTCGCGCACAAGGTTGGCTTCCTCGACGAGTCGACGGCACGCGGCGAGCATGAGGGCAAAGGTGTGTTCGGCGACGGTGGTGTGGTTGACCCCGGGGCAGAAGGTGACGGGGATGTTCAGTTCGGTGGCAGCGTCGACATCGACCTTGTCGAGTCCGATGCCGTATTTCGAAATCATCTTGAGACGAGGCAGCGATTTTTCGAGCACCTTGCGGGTGATGGCATCGTCGCCGCAAAGAAACGCATCGAAGTCACCTGCGAGTTCAAGCATCCTCGCCTCGGGCAGTGGACCGCGTTCGCGGACAATTTCAAATCCGGTTTGTTCAAGCAGCTCGTGGTGTGGGCCTGGCGTGTCTTGAAGCGAGGTGGTGGTGAGCAGGATTCTCATGCGTCTGCGTTGGGAGTAAGTTTTTTTAAGCGGTTGAAATGGTCAAAGATCGGGACTTGTTTGTGAGAATAAGTACATCCGTGCTTGGTTGATTTTGTCTGCGTTGGAGGCTGATTTGGCAAGAGTTACCTGCGTCTCAAACAGGCGGCGAATGCACCATCGGTTTGCTCACGGAAGGGTAGGGCCTCGGCATGGGAGGTCATTTCAAATTCGGGATGATCTGTTAGAAACGCTTCGATTTGTTTCATGTTTTCGTCCGCTTCGATCGAACAGGTCGAATACACAATGCGTCCGCCGGGCTTGAGACAGTGGATGGCGTTTTCGAGGATCTTGCGTTGGGTCTGAACGATCTTATCAATGTCGTTTGCTTGGAGTCGCCAACGGACATCGACGCGACGCCGAATGACGCCCGTGTTCGAGCAAGGGACATCAAGCAGGATGCCATCAAAAGCTCCGTGCCATGCGCTAGGCGCGGGTTGGGTCCAGTCGTGCACGCTGACCTTGGCCTTGCCCGCGTGGAGTCGAGCAAGGTTTTGCTCGAGTCGTGGCAGACGCTTTTCGTTTGAGTCGGTGCAAACGAGATTTTCCGCGGATCCCATGGCAGCCGCGATGAGAAATGCTTTTCCACCAGGTGCGGCACAGGCGTCGAGGATGTGTTCACCGGGTTGCGGCGCGAGCAAGTCGACTGAATGTCGCGTCGCCGGGTCCTGGATGTAGATCGCTCCGCTTTGAATGAGATCGTTGGGAATGGGTCCGTCGATGCGATAGAATCCTGGCGCGTTATTGACCGCTTCACCCGGAGCATCGACTGGTGGGGCGAGGGGATTGATGCGGCAAAAGGTTTCTGCCGGGAGGTTGTCCCACTCCATCAGCGCAAGGGTGTTTGCTTTGCCAAAGGCCGAGCGCCAACGATTGAAAAGCCAATCGGGGTGAGAATGAGCGACGGCAGGTGGGAGGTCGGGCACTTGATCGAGCAAACGCTTGCGCGATGCGATCGCTTTTCGCAGCACGGCGTTGATGAGCCCGCGCACGCAGGCCTTGCCTGATTCGACAGTTTCATTAACCGCCGCATGATCGGGAATTCCGAGGATGAGTATTTGGCAAAGCCCGACGCGCAGGATGTCGCGCGTTTCGGGATCGGTCTTGCCCTTGCGCAGATCATTGATCCAGTGATCGAGCAGACGGCGATGACGCAAGACGCCGAAGAGAATTGCCTGCAAAAGCCCGCGGTCTGCAGAGCTCAGATTGCGGCGTTGCGCGTGACGCTCGACAAGCGTCTCCGCGTAGTCATACCCTTTTGCCCATGCGCGCAAGGCGGAGACGGCGGCTTGGCGGACATGGAAATTGCGGGCGGGCATGGGGGAGAATCAATTTTTCAGCGAGGCGCATCAAGCACTCGTGCGCAATTTTCGCTCCGCCTTCAACATGCCGCAGCCGGCAGCGACATCGATGCCACGGCGTTGACGGAAGGTGCAGGGAAATCCGGCATCGCGGAGGATTTTTTGAAACTGCACACCCGACGGACTCGCGGTGCCGGAGAATCCGCCCGTGGGGTTGAGCGGGATGAGGTTGATATGCGCGTCGATTCCTTTGAGCAATTCGGCAAGACGAGCGGCGGTTTCGGGCGAGTCGTTTTTGCCCGCGATGAG
>JBEEOX010000158.1:0-4286 GCA_041191425.1 Verrucomicrobiota bacterium
CCATCGGTGGTCCAGCCCGAGTAGTGGACGGTCACCGTGTCGGCGGGTCCGGGATGGGTGCTGCCCTTGCCTTTTTCGAGGACTTTGGAGCAGAGGCCAGAGGCGGTTTTTTGGGCATCAGCTGGGGCGGCTTTCACATCGGGTGGTGTTTCGATCATGGTGTCGTCGGCGTGAGCGGTGAGGGTGATGGCGAATGCGGCCACGCAGGCGGTGGCGGCGGATTGGAAATGCGAAGCTAAACGCATGCCGCGGACGACAAACCATCGCGCTCGGGCTGTCAATCCTTCGCGACAAACGACCGAAAACTCAGCGTCGCGGCTTTAGCTCGGTCGTCTCGTTGCAATACGGGCAACGAAAGCAATTTTTGAAGAGGATTTGCAGGGCGACCCGCAGACGATAGCTACCTAACAGATTTCGCGCTTTGTTGCTTTTGGAGCAGGTATTTTGCGAAAGCACGGGGACTCTGCAGAGCGGGCATTGGCAACTCGGGGCTAAGAGGAGTCGGACCAGAAACAATAGCAGGATGGACGCAGTCAGAAAAAGCCCGATGGTGGCAAGCTCTCGACTGTCAGTCGCAAAAGCGTAGCCGTAGATCGCAAGGGTCGAAAAGATCAGCAAGTTTATAGCGCAGACCAGGAGGGCTGCGAGGTGGAAGCGAATGACAGATGATCCGTTAGGCAGTTTGTGCATGAACGACCCAAAAACAATGTATTGCTAAAAGTTACTGAAAGGTAGCTCGTATGAAAATGAAATCATGTGATCACGCCCGAAAAATGAAGGATGCTCCACCGAATTGGCAAGACAAAGACGCCACGTAGCGACCGAGAAAATCACTTCATGATCAATCCTCGCCGTATACCACGATTCACACCGCGCGAGGACACGCTCTTGGCTCGGGTCGGAAAAAAATTTACGCGGCGTTGCGCATGAGGGCGACGAGCACGCCTTGGATGATGAGCTCGCTGGCGGGGATGAGATCCGGATAATCCGCGTTTTCTGCTCGAAGGAAGGGTCGACCTTTCTCGACGAGATAGCGCTTGAGCGTGGTCTCTCCATCAATCAGGGCCGCGACGATGTCGCCCTTGCGGGGCTCGCGTTGCTCGAGGATGACCGTGTCGCCTTGGCAGATGTGAGCATCGATCATCGAGTCGCCGCGGACCTTGAGGGCAAAAGTTTTTGCGCTATGGCGGATGCCGAGGGCGGTGGCATCGATGCTGATCGAGCCTTCGCGCTCAGGTGTGACATCCTGGGCCATGCCGGCCGCGATGTTTCCGTAAACGGGAATGTCCAAAATTTCGCCGCGATCGAGTTCGTCGGGAAAGATCACTGCGCGGGCCTTGCCGGGCAGACGCTGGATCACGCCCTTGCGCTCGAGGGCGCGCAGGTGGCTCATGGCGGCCGTTTGGCTGGCGAAACCGAAGTAGTGCTGGATTTCCCTCGTCGAAGGCATCAGGCCACTGCGGCGCTGGGACATTTTGAGGTATTCCAAAATATCGTTTTGGCGGCGGGTGAGGTTGGCATGCATGATTTTGAACAGTGTTCGAGGGAACAAAGCATTGGGCGGCAAATTGATCAAGGGGAAATTTTCCGTGAGGAACGAGCCTTGGAAATTCGCGATGAAACCGAAGCTCTGGCTTGCGGTGAGGCCCCAAGCTCGCTAGTTTGGCGTTTCCGACCCTCATGAAACCATCGCTTCTTTCTTTGATCAGTCTCTTTGCCGCCGTCGCGCCCCTCGCGGCCGTGGAGTCCAACGCTGCCAGCCAGCCCGCCCAGGGTTCCGCGGGTCAGAATGATCAGGCCAAGCCGCTCGAATTGACGCCGAACCAAAAAGCCTTCCTCAATCTCGCCGAAGAGCGGCGCAAGGAATTCATCAAATGCATCGGCGAAGCCAACCGCCTCTTCCAGCAAAAGCGCATTTTCGAAACGCTCGATCAGTTGCAAATGGCCGAGGCGATTTTCAAGGACAGCGCTGAGATTTACAATCTGCGCGGAAGTTGCTTTGTGGAAATGCGGGCCTTCGACAAGGCACTGGCGGACTTCAATGAAGCTCTCAAACTCTCACAAAACAATCCGAGCATCCGCTTCAACATCGGCGAGGTCTATTTCGTGACCGATGAATGGCAGAAGGCCGTCGATGTCTTTGAGCAGGTGCTCAAGGAACTCCCGCCAAACAGCATTGCTTTGAGTCGCTTGATCGAATTCAAGGTGCTGCTTTGCAAAAACAAATTGGGCAAAAAGCAAGAAGTGCAGATCCTCGCAGAGAAGTATGATTTCCTCGATGACTCGCCATTTTACTACTATGCCAAGGCGGCGCTGGAATATGAGGCGGACAACATGGTCAAGGCCGAGGAGTGGCTAGCCATTGCCAATCGCATTTTCCAGGATCCGGCGATCATCGCGCCGTGGCAGGACACCTTGGTCGAGTACGGCTACATCAAAAGTTTTTACGGCGGCGAGGACCTGGGCGAAACGCCTTGAGTCGCGTGAATTTTTTCGGTGGCTTGCTTGACCTTGCCAAGCCCACAGCTCGCGCCTAAAGCTATGCTTTGTCGCAACGCGTCAATGGTCCCGTGGTCCAATGGATAGGACGATGGCCTCCGAAGCCGTAGGTACAGGTTCGATTCCTGTCGGGACCACCAGGCGAAAATCCGCTGCAAGACAGCAGTATTTGAATTTGTGAAAAGTTGGTGGAGGCGAGGGGAGTCGAACCCCTGTCCGAGATGCCTTCAGCGATGGTATCTACATGTTTAGCAGGCGGTCTGGAGTTTCGGAGAGGCTGGGCCCGCTTGCAGCGTTGCCTTTCCTAGGAACCTGTTGGATCTCGACTCAAGCCCGGTGCCCCGGCTTTTTGCCCAGCCTTCTAAGTGTCGCCATCCCCCTCAGAAGGCGTCGGGGTTCTGACGTGGCCGTCAATTAAGCAGCCAGTGCGAGCTCGTTAGAGTCTGCATTTATTTTGTTTGAGCGGCTTTTAAGGAGGCCAGCCGATCAACCTCCACATGCAACCAGCGCATCGAACATCCCGTCGAAGCCGGGACGCCCCCTGACGCAGGGTCGAAAGTAATCTGCCACGGATCGAGGGAATGGCAAGGGAGGAATTTTTGGGGAGAGAAGAAGGGGGTGAACATCGAACACTGAACATCGAACATCCAACATTGAACATTGAAGTGGAAAGAAAATTTAGAAGCGGCATGCATCAATGACCATGCGTTGAACGGACCTTTCGGAGAAAGGTCCCTACCAATCAACTTTCAATCCAGCTGTGCGTGCCAGTCGTTGAGTTTTTTGCCGATGTGTGGGGCGAGGGGTTTGATGATGCCGTTGTCGAGGCGGTAGATCCAACTGTGGATGGAGATTTGCTGACCGCGCTCCCAAGCATCCTCGATGATGGTCGTGCGTGCGAGATGACGGGCTTGGGCGAGCACATTGAGTTCGCAGAGGCGGTCAGCGGCAGATTGGGGTGGAAGGGCATCGAGTTCCTCGCGATGGGCGCGGTGGAGGCTGCGAATGCCGGAGAGCCAGTTGTCGATGATGCCGTGACGGAAGTTTTCAAGGGCTGCAATCACACCACCGCAACCGTAGTGGCCGCAAACGATCACATGGCGGACCTTGAGGACATCGACCGCGTATTGCAGCACAGCGAGGAGGTTGAAATCGGTTTCGGCGACGACATTGGCAACATTGCGGTGAACGAAGACCTCGCCGGGTGCGAGTCCGGTGATCTGATTGGCGGGCACACGGCTATCCGAGCAACCGATCCAGAGGTATTTCGGGCTTTGTTGGTTGGCGAGTTCGGAAAAGAACGAGGGATCCTCAGCTTTGACGGATGAGGCCCAGTTGCGGTTTTTTTCCAAAAGGTCAGCGAGGGTGTCCATGTTGCGATGATGACGATTCAAGCGGATCGGCGCGGAGTCGTCCACATGGATTTGAAAGTTCCATTTTTTCGCATTGGACGCAGAAGCGGCTGGGATAGGAATGACGCCCGACGCGCATGAAAGGCTCATGGAATTATCCGCAGGAACTGCCGGTGGTCGCGCACCGGGAGGAGTTCCTTGCGGCCTTGCGCGAGCATCGCGTGGTCGTGGTCGTGAGCGACACCGGGTCGGGAAAGACCACGCAGCTGCCAAAGATGGTGGCCGAGGCCTTGGGGCCTGAGGGCGGTCGCGTTGGCTGCACTCAGCCACGAAGGATTGCCGCGGTGAGTGTCGCACAACGCGTGGCCGAAGAATTGAAAGTGCCCCTTGGTGAAATGGTGGGGTATCAGGTGCGCTTTGATGAGAAGCTGTGCA
>JBEEOX010000159.1:0-4237 GCA_041191425.1 Verrucomicrobiota bacterium
CCTTTGACCGTGTCTTCGATCGAGCAGAGAACGCCGGAGACGTTGGTGAAAACTTCTGCCACGTGGAAGGGCTGAGTGAGGAAGCGTTGGATCTTGCGGGCGCGGAAGACGGTGAGCTTGTCTTCTGGAGAAAGCTCGTCCATGCCGAGAATCGCGATGATGTCCTGGAGGTCCTTGTAGCGTTGGAGCACTTGCTGCACGCCGCGGGCGACGCGGTAGTGTTCTTCGCCGACGACTTCGGGTGCGAGTGCTTTAGAGGTCGATGCGAGCGGATCGACGGCGGGGAAGAGCGCTTGCTCGGCGAGCGAACGCTCGAGCACGACGGTCGCGTCGAGGTGAGCGAAGGTGTTGGCGGGAGCGGGGTCGGTGAGGTCGTCCGCCGGCACATAGACCGCTTGGATCGAGGTGATCGAACCTTTGTTGGTCGAAGTAATCCGCTCTTGGAGTGCGGCCATTTCCTCGGAGAGGGTCGGCTGATAACCCACAGCCGATGGGGTACGGCCAAGGAGCGCGGAAACTTCGGATCCGGCTTGCGAGAAACGGAAGATGTTGTCGACGAAGAGGAGAACGTCTTGGTTGTCCTCATCGCGGAAGTGCTCGGCCATGGTGAGTGCCGAGAGGGCAACGCGGAGACGAGCGCCGGGAGGCTCATTCATCTGACCGTAGCAGAGGGCGACCTTCGAACCTTCGGTGAGGACCGGGTTGCCTTGGCCGTCGAGTTTCACATGGCCTTTTTCATCCTTTTCGGTGGCGATAACGCCGGACTCGATCATTTCCCAGTAGAGGTCGTTGCCCTCACGGGTACGTTCGCCGACGCCGGCGAAGACCGAGAAACCGCCGTGTGCTTTGGCGATGTTGTTGATGAGCTCCATGATCACGACCGTCTTGCCGACACCCGCACCACCGAACATGCCGCCCTTGCCGCCCTTGAGCAGTGGGCAGATGAGGTCGATGACTTTGATGCCAGTGGGAAGGATTTCCGCGTTGGCCGACTGCTCGGTGAGCTTTGGCGCGGGGCGGTGGATCGGCGAACGGAGGTTCGGGTTGGCGATCGGCGCGTTTTCGTCGACGAGGTCGCCGGTGACATTGAAGATGCGTCCGAGCACTTGTTTGCCGACAGGCACGGCGATGGGCTTGCCGGTGTCGGTGAGGGTCATGCCGCGCTTGAGGCCATCGGTGGTGGACATCGCAACCGCGCGGACCCAGCCGTCGCCAAGGTGTTGCTGCACTTCAAGCACGAGCTTGGTGTCGACTCCGTTGAGAACATACTGGATTTCCAGCGCGTTGTAGATCTCGGGAAGCTTTGCGGCTTGGGAGAAATCGGCGTCGATGACGGCGCCGATGATCTGGACGATAGTACCTTGGTTGCTCATGGGAGGTTGCGGGTTGGGAAGTTTGCGGTGTTCGGTAAAGGGAGTGTGGATAGCCAATGAATTATTCCATTGCCTTCATGGCGGTGGTGATTTCGAGAAGCTCGGCGGTGATCGCGCCTTGGCGGAGTTTGTTGTACTCGAGGGTGAGTTCCTTGATGAATTTCTTCGCGTTGTCAGTAGCGGACTTCATCGCGACCATGCGTGCCGAGTGTTCGGACGCGCGGGATTCGACATGCGCTTGGAAGACCTCGTAGTTCACGTAGAGCGGCAGGATCGCGGCAAGGACTTCGGCGGCATTGGGCTCGAAGGTGAAGTCGTGCCCGCGGTCGGCAGTGACGGTCTCGGCTCCGAAAACCTCGGCATTCGCCTGTTCGCGGATCGGTAGCAGCGTCACCACCTCCGGCTCTTGGCGCAGCGTGTTGACGAAGTTGGTGAACGCGATAGAAATCTTGTCGTATTTTCCTGAGAGGAATTGCTCGGTGAGAAACTTCGCAATTGGGCGGGTTTGAGCGAATGGCACGGGGTCCTTCACCACGAAGTCGGCGACGATGTTGCTGCCGAGTTTTTCGAGCAGCACGCGCAGCTTGCGGCCGACCGTGACATAGTCCGCATTGGGAGAAGCCACGGCGCGCAGTTTGCGGGCGAGGTTCGTGTTGAGCGGTCCGCAAAGGCCTTTGTCGGTCGATATCACCAGCACCAGCTCGCGATTGCCTTCACGCTTCTCGAGCAGCGGATGCGACTCGTCGGAGAAGTTATTGCGAATGTCGACGAGTACCTGAGTGAGGTGTGAGGAGTATTCGCGTCCGGCAAGTGCCTGATCCTGCGCCTTCTTCATCTTGGCCGCCGCGACGAGCTGCATCGCGCGGGTGATTTGCGCGGTGTTCTTGACCGACTTGATGCGTCGGCGGATGTCGCGGAGGTTGGCCATGTGGGGTAAGGGATATTAGGGATTGGATATTTGAAATTGGGGGAATGATCTCAATTTCAAATCAACGAATGTCTTTTCTCAATTCCAGCTCTTCTTGAAGTCTTCGATCGCCTGCTTGAGGGCGTCGACCGAAGCCGCGTCCTTTTTGAGGTCGGGCTTTTCGTTGCGGATCTTGTCGAGCAGGTCGTTTTTGCGGGTCGAGAAGTACTCGCCCATCGCGGCTTGGAAGCGGCGCACATCGGACACGGCGACATCGTCGAAGTAACCGTTCTGCATCGCAAAGAGATAGACCGCTTCCATTTCCATGCCGAGCGGGCTGTATTGGTTTTGCTTGAAGAGCTCAACGATGCGGGCACCGCGATCGAGTTTCTTCTTGGTCGATGCGTCGAGGTCGGAGCCGAACTGCGCGAAGGCTTGAAGCTCGCGGTACTGAGCGAGGTCGAGCTTGGTGGTGCCGGCGACCGACTTGATCGTTTTGGTTTGGCAAGCGGAACCGACGCGTGACACCGAGAGACCGACCGAAATCGCAGGGCGGATGCCTTGGTAGAAAAGGTCGGTTTCGAGGTAGATCTGACCGTCGGTGATCGAGATCACATTCGTTGGAATGTAAGCCGAGACGTCACCTGCTTGGGTTTCGATGATTGGAAGCGCGGTGAGCGATCCGCCACCGGCGGCATCGGAGAGACGCGCCGAGCGCTCAAGCAAGCGGGAGTGAAGGTAGAACACATCGCCCGGATACGCTTCGCGGCCGGAGGGGCGGCGGAGAATGAGCGAGACTTGGCGGTAAGCCACGGCGTGCTTCGAGAGGTCATCGAACACGATGAGGCAGTCCTTGCCTTGATCCATGAGGTACTCGGCGATGGCGCAGCCGGCGTAGGGAGCGAGGTACTGCATCGCGGCGGCGTCGGAAGCCGATGCGGAAACGATGGTGGTGTATTCCATCGCGCCGGAATCTTCGAGCGTCTTCTGAATGCGGGCAACGTTTGAGAGCTTTTGGCCGATCGCCACATAGATGCAGTAAAGTGGCTTGTGGTTCTGCAGCTTGCCTTGCTCGGCGGCCTTGTTTTGTTGCGCTTGGGAAATGATCGTGTCGACGGCGATAGTTGTTTTGCCAGTGGCGCGGTCGCCGATGATGAGCTCACGTTGGCCGCGGCCGATCGGGATCATCGCGTCGATCGACATGATGCCGGTTTGCACGGGAACGGTGACCGACTTGCGCTTGATGATGCCGGGAGCGATTTTCTCCATTGGGTACTGCGCAGCGGCGGCGATGTCGCCTTTGCCGTCGATGGGTTGACCAAGTGCGTTGACCACGCGGCCGAGGAGGGCTTCGCCGACCGGGACCGAAAGCAACTTGCCAGTCGTACGGCACTCGGCGCCTTCTTTGACGGCCGAGTAATCACCGAGCAGCACGACGCCGACTTCGCTTTCTTCGAGGTTGAGGGCCATGCCAGTCACGCCGCCGCCGAAGTCTACCATTTCGTTGAGCAGGACGCCGGAGAGTCCTTCCACTTTGGCTACGCCGTCACCGACTTGACGGACGGTGCCGACATTGGATTTTTCGACCGACGAGGTGATGCCGGCGATTTGTTGTTCGAGTTCCTGAAGGATGCTGCTCATAAGGAAGGGTTGCTGGTTAGCGATTTCGAATTTTGGCGGAGAATGGGATTAGAAAGCGTTGGCAAGGCGTGTGAGGCGGCCTTGCACCGAGCCGTCGAGCACATCGTTGCCGACGCGGATGCGCAGGCCACCGATGAGCTCGGGGTTGACGGTGTAGGAAATGGAGAGGTTCGGGCCGTGGGCTTTGGTGAGGCCATCGACCACGCGTTGGCGCGAGGCATCATCGAGCGCGACGGCGCTTTCAACAGTGACGCGGCGGCGGTCGGCTTCGAGGCGCGTGAGGCGTTGGAGTGCGATCAGCACCGCGCGGTAGTCG
>JBEEOX010000160.1:0-4204 GCA_041191425.1 Verrucomicrobiota bacterium
CGGCACGGGTCAGCACGATTACAACATCAAGCTCGGCCGCGCCGAAGGTTTCCTCGACACCAACCACAAGTGCCGCTTCGTCCTGCAGTTCAAGGGCCGCGAGAATGCGCACAAGGAGCTCGGTTTCGTTGTGCTCAACCGCATCATCGAAGACCTCAAGACCATGGCGCAGGTGGATCAGCCGCCGCGTCTCAATGGTCGTGCAGTGGCAATGATCCTTTCACCGCTGCCAGCGCATCAGCGCAAGCGCAAGTTCCATCTCTTCCACGGCGAGCTCATGGAAGAAGACGATCACGACGATGACGATGCCGCGGATGACTTTGACGACGAAGTGCCGGATGAAGCTTCCGAGGTCGAAGCCGCCGATGCCGTGAAACTCGAGGAGTCGGGCAAGTCTGAGTCCTGAAATCTCGTTTGTTTGAGAGCGTCGACGATGCTGTACCTCTTCGACATCGATGGAACGCTGATCGACACCGGCGGTGCCGGCATGGCGGCATTGAAACAGGCGACGCGTGAGGTCTTTGGCGATGATGGGCCTGATCTCGATCTCGCGGGTGCTACCGATCGCGGCATCGTCGATGGGATATGCCGCCACTACGGAGTGGAGTTCACTGAGGATGCGTTTGCAAATTACCTGTCGGTTTATCATGAGCGACTTGCGGACAATCTCGGGCAGAATGCATTTGCAGGACGCGTGATTGATGGGGTTCTGCCCTTGGTCGATCATTTGTCCGCGAATGCGAATGCCACACTTGGCTTGCTGACCGGCAACACGGCGCAAGGCGCGCGCATCAAGGTGAGGCATTTCGGCCTGGCCGAATATTTTCCCTTTGGCGCCTACGGTTGTGATCATGCCGACCGCAACAAGCTCGGCCCTATTGCGTTGCAACGCGCCGAAGCTCATGCCGGCAGGTCTTTTGCTGCAAATCAAACATGGATCATCGGCGATACGCCAAAGGACATCGCTTGTGCCAAGGCCATCGGCGCTCGCTGCCTCGCGGTGGCCACGGGCAGCTATACCATCGAGCAACTTGAAAGCCACGGTGCCGACCTCGTCGTCGCATCTCTGGATGAGGCAATCGAGCTAATTTGCTGACGAAGGCCGAACTTCCGCACATATCAATTGCATCGAGAATCGGATCGGGTTTTTTCCACCTTAATGGTCATCGCTTTCCATAAGCCCTACGGCGTGTTGTGTCAGTTCACGCCGGATCAACCGGGGCAGCGAACTCTCGCGGATTTTGATTTTCCCAAGGATGTGTATCCGGTCGGGCGATTGGACATGGATTCGGAGGGTTTACTTTTGCTATCGGATGAGGCGGGCTTCAACCATCGACTTTTGCATCCCAGCGCAGCGCACAAGCGCAGCTACTGGGCGCAGGTCGAAGGAGTGCCTGATGAGTCGGCGATGCAGCGATTGCGTCGGGGTGGGATTGAGATTCAAAATTACCGCACGCTGCCGTGTGGTGCCGAAATCATGGATCCTGAACCGACAGTGGCTGAGAGAAATCCACCAGTACGGTTTCGAAAATTGATCCCGACTTCATGGATTGAGCTGCGGCTGACCGAAGGAAAAAATCGTCAGGTGCGGCGCATGACGGCGGCGGTCGGTTATCCGACCTTGCGCCTAATCCGTGCGGCGATCGGGAGCTTTAAGCTTGGCGTTCTGGCGCAAGGCGAGTGGAGGGCGCTTGAGAAGCGCGACCTTGAAAAGGTCTGGGCCTAGCCATCCGTCACATCGCGATCGGCAAGTGCCCGTAAAGCGTGAAGCCGGTGGATTCGTCGATGTGGATGTCGAGGATTTGGCCGGTGTGGCGGTTGGGGTCGCCTTCGAAAATGACGATCTTGTTGTGCGAGGTGCGACCCGAGAGGCGATCGGGGTTATTCTTCGACGGGCCTTCGCAAAGGATCTGTTGGGTGGTGCCGACAAGCGCCGCGTTTTTGGCGATGGCGATGCGGTTGACGACATCGAGCAGTCGTTGATTGCGCGATTCCTTTTCTTCCTCGGAAAGTTGACCGTCCATCTCGGCGGCGGGGGTGTTGCGTCGTTTCGAGTAGCGAAAGACGAAGGCGTTGTCGAACTGCAGGCGTTCTACGGTTTCCATCGTAGATTGGAAATCCTCTTCGGTTTCGCCAGGGAATCCGACGATGATATCGGTCGTGATGGCGATGCCAGGTCTGGCGGCCTTCATCTTTTCGCAGATCTCAACAAACTTCGCGTTTTTGTAGGGTCGGCGCATTTCCTTGAGGATGCGGTCGGATCCGCTTTGCATCGGAAAGTGGATGTGCGAGCAGAGCTTGGGAAGATAGGTAAAGGCAGCGACGAGGTCGTCGCGGTAGCCGATCGGATGGGGCGAGGTGAAGCGGATGCGCTCAATGCCATCGACTTCATGCACCGCCTCGAGCAACTGCACGAAGGGCGATTTGCCGCCAAGGATAGGAAATTCCGTGCGGCCGTAGAGGTTGACGATTTGGCCGAGCAGGGTCACTTCCTTGACGCCTTGGGCGGCGAGGTGTCGGACTTCGCCGACGATTTCGGCGATCGGCCTGCCGCGTTCGCGTCCGCGCGTGTCGGGCACGATGCAGAACGAGCAGCGCATGTTGCAGCCCTGCATGATCGATACAAAGGCAGATGCTTCGCGGGGCTTGGGAATGTGATCGCGAATGGTGTTTTGCGATCCCTCCTCGGCTTCGATGTCGCACACCGTTTCACCGCGCAGCGAGAGCGATGGGTCATCCATGCGGGCCTCGAGTCGGCGCTTGAGGATGCCGTCCACATAATCGAAAACCTTGTGGTACTTCTGAGTACCGGCGACCACATCAAGGCTCGGCACGGCTTTGAAAAGTTCCTCGCCGCGTGACTGCGCCATGCAGCCCATGAAACCATAGACCACATGCCGGCGGTCGCGACCGGCATGCATCATCGAGCCCATTTTTCCGAGTGCCTTTTGCTCGGCCTGGTCCCGTACCGAGCAGGTGTTGATGAGCACCGCGTCCGCATCCTTTTCGGTCGGCGTGACCGTGTAGCCCCCTTCGACGAACATGCGCGCGACTTGTTCCGAGTCGCGTTCGTTCATCTGACAACCGTAGGTCTTGATGTAAACCTTAGGCATGGAGGGAAAGAGTTATTCGTTATGGGTTATTTGTTATAGGGAAGACCGAAGAAAAGATGCTCACTCCGGACAGGGACCTTTCTCCGAAAGGCCCGATGTGCTTGATGACAGAAAAGCGAATTGCTCAAGCCAGCACGAGCCTCGGATCGGATGCGAGTTTCTCGCTGAGCGCTGGCCATCCGCCGTCGACTTGGAGGTTGAAGCAGCGGAGGTAGAGCGTGAGAAGTTTCGGATCGTAGAGTTCAACGAGTCGGTCGATGGTCGAGTTGAGACGCTCGGCATCGAGTTTATCCGGCAACTCGCCAACGACGGAGCCTTTGCCGTCGTGCGGGATGCCCATGCCGTCGCAGAACATCGCGAGCAGCGATTGCTGACCGGCCATCAGGTACGCTTGCATGAGGTGCTCGCCGATCGTGTTGCAGGCGCTGACCTTCAAGGTTTTGTGAATCCACGCGTATTGCTCGGCGAGTGGTTTTTTCTCGATGAAGACCGGACGTAATTTGCGTTTTTCGGCAAGCGAAGCGACCGCGGATTTGTACACATTGCGGTCATTGGCGCGGAACCAATCGAGCATTTGGTTGACGATGGATGGGGCGGCAGCGGAGTAAATTTCAGAGGATTTCACGGCGAAAAATTGAGGTGGCCGCTAGTCAAATCGCGGATGCGTGCCGATGCAAGGCCGGAGAAGGGTGGATTTGACGATCAGCCCTTGAATTGATGCATCGATCGGTCGTGCGCCCTTGAAAGAAGCGTCAGCGCCGATACCGCGCCCACGCCGCAGAGGAACATGTCCCACTGCGTGTCCCAGCCGTCGCCTTGGGTGCCGAGAAATGATTCGGCCGCCTCGGCAGAGAGAAGCGCGGCGGCCCATTCGATGAGTTCGTAAAACGCGCTGAAGCCGAGACAGAATGAGATCACACAAAATCCGAGCCAGCCTTTGCGTGCGAAGACTCGGTTGCGCAGAAAAATTTCGCGCAGCAGGATGGCGGGGACGAACCCTTGCATCAGGTGTCCGAGTCGGTCGTAGTGATTGCGCTCGAAGCCGCACCATGTGCTGAACCAATCGCCGATTGGCACGCGCGCGTAGGTGT
>JBEEOX010000161.1:0-4136 GCA_041191425.1 Verrucomicrobiota bacterium
ACACGGGTCGGCGGTACTCCATCCGCCGACCCTTTTTTGTGCCGCTCGCACGCGGATTCCGACCCCATTCGGCTTGCCCTCGCAAGGCCATGCCCTAGCATCACCACTTCCGCCAATGCACCGCGTTTTTGTCGAAAAAATTTCCCCCCACGATATCGAGGCTCGCCACCTGCTCGCCGACCTCAAGGAGTCACTCGATCTCCCCGGCCTCGAATCACTGCGCGTCATCCAACGCTACGAAATCGATGACCTTGACGCAGGCCTGATTGACGACGCGAAAAAGCTCATCCTCTCCGAGCCTCAGGTCGATCGCACGAGCGACTCGCTGGAAATTTCCGATCACGAGCACGCCTTCGCCATCGAATACTTGCCAGGCCAGTTCGATCAACGCGCCGACTCAGCCGCGCAGTGCATCCAAATTCTCACCGGCGGCTCAAGGCCGATGGTTTCATCCGCCAAGGTGATCGTTCTGAAAGGAAATCTATCGGATGCCGAAATCGACGCTATCAAATCCTATGCGATCAACCCAGTCGACTCGCACGAAGTACCAGTCGTGGCATCAGGTCAGCGTCACCAGGCATCCACCCCTGCCGATGTTGAAATTCTTAACGGTTTCAACCAAAGCGATCCTGCCGAGCTCCGCAAGCAACTCGGCCTTGCGATGTCTGCCGCCGATGTGGCTTTCACCCAAGCTTACTTCAGTGATCAGGAAAAACGCGATCCAAGCATCACCGAAATCCGCGTGCTCGATACCTATTGGTCCGACCACTGCCGTCACACCACGTTCCTCACGGAGATCACTGATGTTGTTTTCGAAGATGAAGACAGCCCTGTCTATCGCGCATGGGAAACTTATCTCGCAACGCGCAAGAAACTCGGACGCGACAGCAAGCCTGTCACACTGATGGATATCGCCCTCACCGGCATGCGCGAGCTCCGCGCCTCAGGCGAACTCGACAACCTTGAGGAGTCGGATGAGGTCAATGCCGCATCAATCGTGGTCCCGGTCACGATCAAATCCTCAGACACCGCCGAACAGATCACCGAGGAATGGTTGGTGATGTTCAAAAACGAAACTCACAACCATCCGACCGAAATCGAGCCTTTTGGCGGCGCCGCCACCTGCCTCGGTGGATGCATTCGCGATCCGCTTTCAGGTCGCTCGTATGTGTATCAAGCCATGCGCGTCACCGGCGCTGGCAATCCTCTCACGCTCTTTTCCGAAACGCTTCCCCGCAAATTGCCGCAGCGAAAAATTTGCCGCACCGCCGCTCACGGATATTCATCCTATGGCAATCAGATCGGTCTCGCGACTGGCGAAGTCGCCGAGGTCTACCACCCGGGCTATGTGGCAAAACGCCTTGAGATCGGCGCGGTCGTCGCCGCTGCTCCACGCTCGCAAGTGTTTCGCGGCAAACCCGCCAATGGCGATGCAATCCTCCTGATCGGTGGACGCACCGGACGCGACGGCGTCGGCGGCGCTACCGGATCTTCCAAAGAGCACACCGACACCGCTCTCGAAAATTCCGCTGAAGTCCAAAAGGGTGACGCTCCAACCGAACGAAAAATCCAACGCCTCTTCCGCAATCCGATTCTCACGCGGAAAATCAAAGTCTGCAACGACTTCGGCGCCGGTGGCGTATCGGTGGCGATCGGTGAAATCGCGCCCTCGCTTCGCATCAACCTCGACGCTGTTCCCAAAAAATACGACGGTCTCGACGGCACCGAGCTCGCCATTTCCGAATCGCAGGAACGCATGGCGGTTTGCATCGATACCAAGGACATCCCCTACTTTCTCGAAGAAGCCGACCGCGAAAACCTCGACTGCACACAGGTTGCCGAAGTCACCAACGACGGCCGACTCGTCATGCTCTGGCGCGACAAAAAAATCGTCGACCTCTCCCGCGAGTTTCTCGACACCAACGGCGCCAGCCAATCGGCAAAAGTGCAGGTAGTTGCCACCTTGACACCTGACTTATCTTACAACCATGAATCAAAACCAAACCTACTTGAACGAAGCTCACAAAATAGCTTGCGAGAAAGCCTTGGCGCTGCAGGCAAATCAATCGCCGAGACCCTTGAGCGAGTCCATCAAGCAAGCGACAGATCTGGCATCTCAGTCCCAAAGACAAAAAACGAGCGACACGAACTCCACCGAGCCATACGCGCCGTTGAAGAGCAGCAATTACGAAGCCGCTTAACCGATCTTTTCATCGCGCCCGAGAATTTCCAAGATCACTGGAAACAATCGGGCTGTCTTGGAGGGGCTGAACAAAAAGTCTTTCCGACTGGAAATGGTGAGTACACCAAGGCTAACAATGGCAGCTACCATGGTCACTGGCTGCAATACATCGAGCGACTGAAACTTCACGCCATTCTCTTTCCTGATACCGCCTACAAAATTGTCGGGCTAGTGGATGAGGACGGACAATTGTCGATCGTTGTTTCCCAACCTGAGGCCTACGCAGCACTCAACAACGAAGGACGCTACTTGGGCGCTCCTCGCTCCAGTGTCGAGGAGTACATGAAGTCTCTAGGCGCTTTTCGATTCCGCAATGACGACTATTACCTTCCTGCCGAGGATCTTTTCATTGAAGACCTTCACGAAGAGAATGTCCTAATCGGCAGCGACGGCGAGACTCTGCGGTTTATCGATCCGGTGATTTATTTTCGGCCACACGATCTACCGATTCCTTCACCCATCGAAAAAAGTTTTCACGGCCAGCTTGATTGCACGACCGCCACCTCACCACTCACCAAAATCCTCGCCGATCTCCGCCACTGCTCGCGCAAGGGTCTTGGCGCGATGTTTGATGCATCGGTCGGCGCGGGCACGGTGCTCTGGCCCTTCGGCGGCAAGCATCAACTCACACCACCTGACGCGATGGTGGCCAAGCTGCCGCTTCTTGAGGGTGACACTGATGCCTGCAGTTACATGGCATGGGGCTTCGATCCTTACATTTCGGAACAATCCCCCTTCCACGGAGCGGTTCACGCGGTCACCGAATCCGTCTGCAAAATCGTTGCCGCCGGTGGTCGACTTCAAGACATCCGCCTCACCTTCCAAGAGTATTTCCCGAAACTTGGCAACGATCCCAAGCGATGGGGCATGCCCTTTGCCGCACTGCTGGGCGCCTATCACGCCCAGCACTCACTGCGACTAGCTGCAATCGGTGGCAAGGATTCGATGTCAGGATCATTCAACGATCTGGATGTGCCGCCGACTCTCGTTTCCTTTGCTCTCGCTCCAGGCCTCGCAAGCCTCGCGTTGAGCCCAGAGTTTAAGGCATGTGGATCAGCCATCTCGTTGATCGAAGTCCCTTTCAATGCCGATGGACTGCCCGAATTCGAGTGGTTGAAATCAAGCGCCGAGACCATCCATCAACTCAACACCCAAGGTCTCTTCCGTTCGCTGCACTTCGTCGGTCAGGCAGGCGTCGCCGCCGCTCTTGCAAAAATGTCTTTCGGCAATCGCATTGGTGCCGAAATCGAAACCAAACTCGATCTCTATGCTCCACGCAATTTCGCATTCCTGATCGAACACGCCGACTCATCAAGCGCAGTCATTCAGCAATCACTTCCATCGCTAACGCGCCTCGGAAAAACATGCGATCAAGCGCAGCTCACGCTCAACGGCATCAGTCACTCAATTGAAACACTCCAAGCTGCATGGACTGGTACCCTTGAGCCAGTTTATCCGAGTCATGCACCCGAAGAGCAGACCGAACAATCTGTCGACCTGCCAGCTTTCGAATCTTCCATCCAAATCCGTGCGAAAAATAGCGCGGCAAAACCAAAGGTCATCATCCCCGCCTTCCCTGGCACCAACTCGGAATACGACTCTGCCAAGTCATTCCGCGAAGCTGGCGGCAATCCGGAAATCCTCGTTTTCCGCAATCTGAGTCAACGTAACATCAGCGAATCTCTCGACACCCTCGCGGCGAAAATTCGCGCGAGCCAGATCCTCATGTTTCCCGGTGGATTCAGCGCCGGCGACGAACCCGATGGCTCTGCGAAATTCATCGCCACCATCATCCGCAGTCCGCAAGTGGCTGATGCAATCATGGACCTCATCCATCATCGTGACGGACTCATTCTCGGCATCTGCAACGGCTTCCAAGCGCTGATCAAAACCG
>JBEEOX010000162.1:0-4124 GCA_041191425.1 Verrucomicrobiota bacterium
GTACTTCGAATCATAGGTGTAGTCGGCATGGCTAGGCCGATATTTGACCGCCATTTCATCGTAAGCACCTGGGCGTTGATCGGTATTGCGAACGACAATGGCAATCGGCGTGCCGAGCGTGACGCCGTCTTGCAAACCGGAGAGGACCTCTGCCGAATCCGCCTCTTTGCGCGGTGTGACGATGTCCGACTGACCCGGACGCCGGCGGTCAAGCTCGTGCTGAATTTGCTCCAGCGAAACTGGAACGCGTGGCGGGCAGCCATCGATGACCACGCCAACCCCGCCACCATGGGACTCGCCGAAGGTGTGAATGCGAAATATCTGCCCGAAGGTCGATGCCATGCCCAAAATCCTAGACGGTCGGCCGCGTGGGGCAAGCGTCATGCGTTTTCGGGGTTCAGTTTTCGGCTTTTCAGGGCTAGAAATCACTCATGCGCCTTCGCTTGCCCGACCGGGTAATTCCATTTCCCCGCCGCCCGCTGATCATGGGGATCGTCAATGTGAATGACGATTCATTCTCCGGTGACGGCACGCTCGATTTTGATGCCGCCATTGATCAGGCCCGCGAGCAGATCAGCCATGGCGCGGATGTGATCGATGTCGGCGCGGAAAGCGCACGCACCAATCGGGCCGCCGTTACGATCGATGAGGAAGTTCGGCGCTTCGGCGGATTTCTCGATCGATGGGAAAATGCCTTGGGCGATCTCAAGCCGAAGGACGCGGATCAAATCTGGCCACCGATTCTTTCCGCCAACACATGGCGACCAGAGGTCGTCCGCGAAATTTTGCCGAGCAAAAAAGTTGAGCTGCTCAATGACATGAGCGCCTTGCCGGATGATACGAATGCCCAGCTCTGCGCGAAACACGAAACCGCTTTGCTCATCATGCACAGCGTCGGCGAACCGAAGGTTCCGTACACCCATCAGCAGTGGGCAGATGTGATGAAATCCATGGACTTGTTCTTTGAGGAAAAAATTGCCCTCGCGCTCGAGGCCGGAGTCGATCGTGACGCGCTGGTGCTCGATCCCGGCATCGATTTTGCGAAACAACGCGATGACAACCTCAAGGTCATGCGCGAGCTCTCGCGGCTTCATAAATTCGAGCGTCCCATCCTTGCGCCCGTTTCCCGCAAGAGGGTGATTGGTGAAGTGCTCGGACTTGCTGACCCGATGGATCGCGATGCAGGCACCATCGCTTGTATTGCGGCCTGCTTGCAGGGCGGAGCAAACATCCTACGAGTGCATCATGTCGCCGCTGGATGGCAATCGGTGAAGGTGCTGCACGCACTTGAAAAGGCGCGGGGCTGAAATCGTTTGCCTGCACCACCGCGCCACTCAATGATGCGTCCGCCCATGCAACGCCCACCGAAAAAATTCGTTCCGACTCCCTTCTCCTATCATCAGGAAATTGAGTTGCGCATCGACTCGCTCACCAACCTCGGATCGGGCATTGGCAGAATCGACGGCTGGGTGGTCTTTGTGCCCTTCGCGCTTCCCGGCGAAGTCGTGAAAGCCCGCGTGTACCGCAATGACAAAAATTGTTCGCACACCGACCTCGTCGAAGTTTTGACCCCCTCGCCCGATCGCGTTCAACCAACGTGTCCGCTCTACGGCGAATGCGGTGGCTGCCAATACCAACATCTTTCGTACGAAAAACAACTGGCATGGAAATCACGCCAAGTTGAAGAGTTGCTGAAGCACATGGCCAGCATCGTTTTTCCGGTCAACCCGTGCATGAGCACACCGCAGATTTGGAACTATCGCTCAAAAATCACGCCCCACTTCGAAAAGCCGCGCAACGGCGAAATCACTGAAATTGGATTTCTCGCCAATGGTCGCCGCTCGCAACTGGTCGATGTGCCCGAATGCAAAATCGCGATGGATGAGATCAACGCCGCGCTGCCTCGGATACGCGAAGATATCCGAGCCAATGCTCATCGTTTCAAACGCGGATCGACCATACTCATGCGTGCGACCGAAGGTCGTGTTGAAACAGATTTCAAAGCCACTGCGGTGGAAAAAGTTGGATCGCTGAGTTTTCAATTCCTTGCAGGAGATTTTTTTCAAAACAACCCGTTCATCCTACCAGCCTTCACTGGCCATGTGGCAAAGCAAGCCTCGGCCGGTGGCGCAAAATTTCTCGTCGATGCCTACTGTGGCAGCGGATTGTTCGCGCTCACGCTCGCCGGAAATTTCGAGAAAGTCGCTGGCGTCGAAGTTTCCGAAACCTCATGCCAATGGGCACGCAACAACGCGGCTGCCAATGGGATTACCAACGCCATCTTCATGACCGCATCGGCCGAAGCAATCTTTGGCGAAATTGATTTTCCAAAAAACGAAACTGCGGTGGTGATCGACCCACCACGCAAGGGCTGCACGCCTGAGTTTCTCTCACAACTCATCGCCTTCCACCCCTCGCGCATTGTTTATGTTTCCTGCGATCCGGCGACGCAGATCCGTGACCTAAAGCAACTTTCGGAAGGTGGCTATCGCTTGCTTGATGTTCAACCATTCGACCTCTTCCCGCACACACGTCACCTTGAATGTGTGATGACGCTCGCGCGCGATTAGGAATTTTGCTCCAACCAATCGGCCGCCGCATTTCCCGCGCGAGTGCCAGTGGCAAAGCACCCTTGCATGAGGTAACCACCGGTCGGGGCTTCCCAGTTGATCATCTCGCCCGCGAGAAAACATCCGGGAAATCGCCCTAGCATTAGGTGCTCGTCAAGCTCGTCCCACGCCACTCCACCCGCCGACGAAATCGCTTCATCCAAAGGACGAGGCCCGCTTAGCGGGATCGCGCAGTGTTTGGCCTCATCAGCCAGTGACTCTGCATCGGTCCACACCTTGCGAGCGAGTATCGCATGAGCCGCATCGGAGAGCTTCCACCGCAGGCGGGCCTGACCCAAAAAATCTCCCTTCACCGATTGCATTTTTGCGATCAATTCGTCGCGGGTGAAGGTCGGCTTGAAATCGATCGCGATCGCCGGATGTTTCGTCGTGCGCAACACGGATCCCAGTTGATAAATCGCGCCGCCCTCAAGACCATAGCGGGTCACCATCAATTCGCCAAGCACGCGCGAACCATCGGCGCTCACCGCGATGTTCTTGAGTGGCTTGCCCTCGGCCATGGCCAGAAAATCCTCTGACCATGCATGCTCCCATCCGCAGTTCGCGGACATGAGCGAGCGGCAATCGATGCCAAGCGCTTCAAAAACCTTCAGCCATGAACCATCCGATCCGGTGCGCGACCATGAACCTCCACCCATCGCAAAGACAATAGCCTCCGCGTGCAAGGTGGTGCCATTATCAAAAGAAATTTCATGCGGCCAGCCAGGCTTTAAACTAACAAGTCGGTGACGCGTCTCGATTTGCACACCGTACCCGCGCAGACGAGCAATCCACCGACGCAACAAGGGAGCAGCTTTCATTTCCATCGGATACACTCTCCCACTGCTTGCTTGAAAAGTTTCAACTCCCAGCCCTGCGGCCCACTCGCGAAGCGCGGAAGGATCAAAGTCATGCAAAAGACTTCTCCACATTTTCCTGTCTCCGCCGCCGTAGCGCGTGACGAATGCCTGAATCCCTTCGCCGTGCGTGAGATTGAGTCCACCCTTGCCTGCCACTAGAAACTTTCGTCCCAACGATGGCATCGCATCAAAAATGGTGACCGAAACTCCGCGCTTGGCAGCCATTTCCGCCGCGCGAAGCCCAGCCGGTCCGCCACCGATCACGGCGAGTTGCACGGTCTTTTGTGATGACTTCTGGCTGATGCTCCGACGCTAACGATTGCCTTCCTGCCGTCAATTCATCGATGAGCGCGCATTGACACGATCACCCCTGCGCTTCAGCTTCAAACAAGCGCCGTGCGCATGCCGACATCATGATTTTCAAAAGCCTCTGCCGTCACGCCGGAATCGGTGCCAACTCCTATCTACTCGAGACGCCAAGCTCACGCATCGTGCTCGATGCCGGCATGCACCCGAAGCATGAAGCGCTCGAGGCCATCCCTCACTACGACTTTATCGAAGAGGACAGCGTCGATGGCATCGTCATCACCCACGCGCATCTTGATCATGTCGGCACTTTGCCGGTTTTTCTTCAGCAGCAGCAACGCGCGCGAGT
>JBEEOX010000163.1:0-4016 GCA_041191425.1 Verrucomicrobiota bacterium
TTCAAACAATCCACCAGGTGGTGGGGTTGCGGCGTGTGACATGGGCGGCGATGACTCGGAACCCGGCGGATTGTTTGAAATCGAGCGCTTTGCGCAGCTCGTTGTTTTCCGCTTCGAGTGAATGGAAGCGGGATTCGATGAGTTTGAGTCGGGCGAGTTCGTCGCGTGTTTGATCAAGTTCCTGCTGGAGGACTTTCGCGCTTTTCACATCACTGAGAAATTCGCGTGCGCTGGTTTCGAGTGACGAGCCGGTGCGCAGGAAAGGTGAGATCGCCGAGTAGTAGGACGCTTGGATGCCGCGGACCACGCGATCGCTGCGGGTCAATGCCCACAGCGCGCCGCCGAAAAAGAGCAGCAAGGCAATGAGGTTGATCGGCTTCATGGCCGGGTGGGATCCGAGGAGCCGCTCAACGCTCGGAGTTGGTGACCCTCTTGAGGAGGGTGAGTTCCTGAAGGGCTTTGCCGGTGCCCTCGGCCACGGCGCTGAGGGGATCCTCGGCGATGTGAACGGGGAGGCCTGTTTCCTCACGCAGGAGTCGGTCGAGCCCCTTTAGAAGGGCGCCGCCGCCGGCGAGCACGATGCCGCGATCGACGAGGTCGGCGGCAAGTTCTGGCGGGCAGCGTTCGAGAGTGGTGCGGACCGCATCGACAATGGCGCTGAGTGGATCGGCCATGGCTTCGCGGATTTCCTGCGAGGTGATGGTGATGGTTTTGGGAAGACCAGCGACGAGATCGCGGCCTTTCACATCCATGGTAAGCTCCTTGGGCAGCGGCGCGGCCGAGCCAAGGCGGATTTTGATTTCTTCCGAAGTGCGCTCACCAATCATCAGATTGTAAGTGCGCTTCATGTATTGGATGATCGACTCGTCGAGCTCATCGCCCGCGGTGCGGACGCTGCGGGCATAGACGAGGCCGGAGAGTGAGATCAGTGCGACTTCGGTAGTGCCGCCGCCGATATCGACGATCATGTTTCCGGAGGCTTCCTGGACGGGAAGGCCGACACCGATCGCAGCAGCCATCGGTTCTTCGATGAGATAAACTTCGCGGGCGCCCGCGTGCTCGGCGGATTCGCGCACGGCGCGGCGTTCGACTTCAGTGATGCCCGAGGGAATGGCGATGAGCACGCGCGGATTCGAGCGGCGACCTTTGTTTACCTTGCGGATGAAATGGCGAAGCATTGCTTCGGTGACTTCGAAGTCGGCGATCACACCATCCTTGAGCGGGCGGATGGCGACGATGTTGCCGGGAGTGCGGCCGAGCATGCGCTTGGCGTCGTCGCCGACGGCGAGAACTTCGTTGGTGCCGGCTTTCACCGCGACGACCGATGGCTCGCGCAGCACGATGCCGTGGTCCTTCACATTGATGAGCGTGTTGGCAGTGCCGAGGTCGATGCCGATGTCACTGGAGAAGAGACTGGAAAAAAGTTTTTTGAACATGGATGTCGGACGAAATGGGGGTGGATGCCCGAGGCTGGGGGGCTGGAAATGGGAGGGGTGTCGAAAGCTTTGAATGAAGCGTGCCAAGCTCAACTTTTCGCTGGGAGTGGTCAAGCCGGAATCCGAGCGGCGGCGCTTAAAACGAAGGGTTTTGCGGTCTTTTGTGGGTTCAGCCTTTGATTTCGAGCAGCATTTGCGGGTTGTTGGGGAACTTCTTGAGGAAGAACAGCAGGCGCTCCATCGCCTCGACCGGGCGGTGGCCGGAGAGGCCGCGGCGGATGAGATGGATTTTGTGGAGCATATGCTCGGGGATGAGGAGTTCCTCGCGGCGGGTGCCGGACTTGAAGATGTCGACGGCCGGGTAGATGTAGTTCTCGGCGATCTTGCGATCGAGGACGAGCTCCATGTTGCCGGTGCCTTTGAACTCCATGAAGATCGCTTCGTCGGCGCGTGAGTTCGTTTGGATGAGCGCGGTGGCGAGGATGGTGAGCGATCCTCCGCCGCGCGTGTTGCGGGCGGCGGCAAAGAGTCGGCGTGGGATTTCGAGCGCGCCGATCGTGATGCCGCCCGAGCCGGTGCCGCGTCCGCGATTGTTCATCGTGTTGTTGTAAGCGCGCGCGAGGCGGGTGATCGAGTCCATGAGCAGGAACACATCCTTACCGGCCTCGACGAGGCGTTTGGCGCGTTCGATCGCGAGCTCGGCGATGCGGCAGTGGTTGCGCGGTTGTTCGTCGTTGGAGCTTGCGTAAATTTCTGCACCAGGCAGCGCGCGGCGAAACTCGGTGACCTCTTCCGGGCGCTCATCGACGAGCAGAACCATCAGGTGAATCGACTCGTCGTATTTTTCGCGCACCGCTTCGGCCATGTGTAGCAAGAGCGTGGTTTTGCCTGAGCGTGGTGGCGAAACAATGAGTCCGCGTTGACCGCGACCAACCGGCGCCATGATGTCGACGACACGGGTGGTGAAGCGTTCGGGCGTGGTTTCGAAACTGATGCGTTTGGCGGGGTTGATCGCTTTGAGTTCGTCGAAGTGTGGAAACTTTGAGGCTTCCTCGGGTGGCACGCCGTTGATGGAAGTGATCTCAACGAGTTGGGGTCCGCGTGGTCCTTCCTGACTATGGCCGTGGATCCACTGACCGACGCGCAGGTTGTTTTTGCGGATGCTCTCGGGCGAGACAAAGACATCGTCGCGCGCTTGCTCGAAATTTTTGTGGGGCACGCGTAGAAAGCCGAAGCCTTTCGGCGCGAGCTCGAGCATGCCATCGACCGCAATCTTCGGTCCGCTGAGTGTGAATTGGCGGCGTTCTTCGAATTCGCCATGGCGCGCTTCCTGTTCGCCGTGCGGACCATCGCCTTTGTGAAATTGTCCGTTGCGGCGTTTGCGTTTTTCGCGACGACGCTTGCTGCGGCTTTCACGCGCTTGACCATCGGCGCTTGGCGGCGGGGCCTGACGATCGTGCGGCGCAGGGCTTGCTTGCTCGGCTTGGTCTGTGCTTGGTCGCGCGGCGATCACGCGTCCGCCACCCGGCACGCGTCCGATTTTGCGGGGTTCTTCGTTGGCACTTGGTGGCTCGGGCGCAGGACTTGGCGCGGGAGTGGCAACGACAGGAGTCTCAACCGCTTCGGCTTTTTTGCGAACCGCGCGTTTTTTCGGTGCGGGCGCTTCGGCTGCGATGGTGTTAACTTCCGCGGCGGCGGCTTTGCTTTTGGCCGTCTTGGTCGCGGTTTTTTTCACCGCGCGTTTGCGGGCGGGCGCCGGGGTTTCGTCAGATTGCTTTTTGCTCATCTGTGGGGAAATGGGAAAGGGGCTTGGGTGGGTTTAGTGAGTGAGTTGATCGAGGATTTCGTCGGCGACTTCGAAGTTGGTGAAGACATTCAGCGTGTCGGCATAGTCGTCGAGTTGGTCGTGGAGTTTGATGACGCGGCGTGCCGTATCAATGTCGCCAACCACGCTTGGGTTCTGCGGGATGGAAACGAGTTTTTCCGAAGTGGGTGTGAGCTTGGCGGCGCGCAGGGCATTGGCGACCGTGCCGAGTTCGTTGGGAGCAGTGAGAATGAGGTGTTCCTCGCCATCGTTTTGCACATCGTCGGCACCAGCCTCGATGGCGAATTCCATGAGGTCAGCCTCGTCGATCGCTTGCATCGGGATGCGGATTTCGCCCTTGCGGTCGAATTGAAAGGCCACGCTGCCGGGAGTGGCGACGCTGCCGCCGGCTTTGGAAAAGATCGAGCGGATGTCAGCGGCCGAGCGGTTGAGATTGTCGGTGGCCATTTCGATGATGAAGGCGATGCCGCAGGGGCCATAGCCTTCGTAGGTGACTTCTTGGATGCCGTCGCCGCCAAGTTCGCCGCTGCCTTTTTTGATGGCGCGTTCGATGTTGTCCTTGGGCATGGAGACGGCTTTCGCATTTTCGATGGCGGTGCGGAGTCGGGCGTTGGCGGCTGGGTCGCTGCCACCGGCGCGGGCGGCGAGTGCGATTTCATGCGCGCACTTGCTGAAGACCCTGCCTTTGATGGCGTCGACTCTGGCCTTGATGTGTTTGACCTTGGACCACTTGTTGTGACCGGCCATGGGGGATG
>JBEEOX010000164.1:0-4009 GCA_041191425.1 Verrucomicrobiota bacterium
AATCTCCGAAGTGTGGGAATCCGGAAAATCCTACCTCAAACCCCAAAACTAACAGACACCAATAACATCATAAGCATCCTTCAGATTGATGCCTTGATCACTTTTACAGAAAAAGATTTACGCAGCCGTCAACAAGGCTTGGCATGGCAAATGGAAACAATTGCCGTGGTGGGTGGGTTTCACCCAAAAATCATTTTTCCCTATCGCAGGCTTATCTGCTGACTTAATCCGCCGGGCGGTGGGGCTCGAAGGTCATGGCGCGCTCGTGTTCGCGTGCTTTGATGGCTGTTTTGGCCTGCTGATAAAAATGCTCTTGGGAGCGAAGGCCTTTGCCTCGCGCGGTTTTGGTGACGCGGGCTGAAGAGCCATTGGGCAGGATGCGCGAGGCCTGGGTCTGGTCGTTGAAGTACGTTTCGAGAATGCGGATGAGCCGGCGTTTGAGGGCGGGCTCGGCGATGGGGATCATCAATTCGACGCGCTTCTCAAGGTTGCGGGTCATCCAGTCGGCCGAGGCAATGTAGACATCCGAATCTCCCCCTTGGAGGAAATGAAAGATGCGGGCGTGTTCGAGGAAGCGGTCGACGACGGAGATGACCTCGATGTTTTTTGAGTGTTTCGGGTCACCTGGCTTGAGGCAGCAGATGCCGCGGACATTGAGTTTGATTTCGACTCCAGCGCGTGACGCGTCGTAAAGGGCGGCGATGATGTCGGGGTCTTGCAAGGAATTCACCTTGGCCATGATGCGTGCAGGCAGGCCTTGGCGAGCGCGCTCGGCTTCGCCGGAAATGAGATCGAGCAGCATCGGCTTCATCGCTGTGGGAGCGGGGATGAGTCGTTGGAAGCGAAGTAATTTCGAGCGGCCGGTGACGGCATTAAAAAACAGCGAGGCATCGTTGCCGTAATCCGCCTTGCAAGTGAGGTAGGAAATGTCCGTGTAAAGCCGCGAAGTCGTTTCGTTGTAGTTGCCGGTGCCGAGGTGGACATAGCGGCGCAGGTGGCCCGACTCACGGCGCACGATCATGCAGATTTTCGCGTGGGTTTTGAGGCCTTTTACGCCGTAAACAATTTGGGCTCCGGCGCGTTGAAGTTCATCGGCACGGTCGAGGTTGCGAGCTTCGTCGAAGCGTGCCTTGAGTTCGACGAGTGCGGTGACATGTTTGCCGTTTTCCGCCGCTTTGATGAGTGCTTTGATGATGCGGGATTTTTTGGCGGTGCGGTAGAGCACTTGCTTGATCGCGATGACATCAGGATCGTTGGCTGCTTCTTCGAGAAGGCGCAGCACGGGTTCGAAGGATTCGTAGGGGTGGAAGAGCATCAGGTCGCCGGAGGCGATGGTTTCGAACATCGATGATCCTGGGATAATCGAAGGCGAGCTTTGGCTTGGCCAGTCGGCGTCGCGGAGGTGGTCAAAGTCGGCAATGCCTACGAGTTCCATGAAAGAGGCTAGGCCTGGTGGTCCGTCGATGCGGTAGATTTCGGCAGAGCCTGCTGCGGTGACTTGTTGAATTACGCGAGCCAGATCTTTGGAGGCATCGGTTCGTATTTCGAGGCGCACGGTATCGGCGAAGCGTCGTGCGCTGAGAATTTCTTCCATTTCGTCGGCGAGGTCGGTCGCGTCTTCTTCTTGCACGGCGATGTCACTATTGCGGGTGACACGAAATGCGGTGGAGGCGGCAACTTTTTCGCCAGGGAAAAGTTGATCAGCGTGAGCGGCAACAAGATCCTCGACGAGTACGAAGGCGAAGGTGTTGGGTCCGGCGTTGATCGGGACAAGTCGGCTGATCGAATCGGGAATCGTGATGAGTGCGAAGCGGGTGCTTTCGCTTTCCGTGTCGATGAGTCGGCATGCGATGACCATTTGCAGCGCGGGCACGGCGGGTGGCTGACCATTTGGGTCGATTGCAAGCGGTGTCAGAAGCGGTGAGATTTGGTCCTCGAAGGCGTTGAGTGCCTGAGCGGATTGCTCGTGGTTGAGTTCATTCATGCCAAGCGCGAGCACGCCTGTTTTGCGCAGGCCAGGTATCAGCGATTGATTGAGGAGCGCGTATTGCTCATCGCTCATGCGCAGGATTCGTTGGCGCAGAGCGTTGAGGTTGGCGGTGGGAGTGAGGCCTGAAAGATCGGGTTTTTTGATGCCGCCTCGTTTCATGGCGATGAGCCCGCCGATGCGGACTTGGAAAAACTCGTCGAGGTTCGAAGCCGTGATCGCGAGAAACTTCACGCGTTCGAGCAGGGGTAGGTCATCGCGCAGAGCTTCGTTGAGCACGCGTTGGTTGAATTCGACCCAGGAAAGTTCGCGGTTAATATAAGGGATGGGCATGAGTGCGGTGGGTTTCAGATTTCCTCGTCAATCACGACGCTGAGGCCGAAGACCTGCTCAAAGAGGTCGGCCTTGGAGCTCATCGCAAGGCGTTCAACCGCAGCATCCGCCAAACCTGGAAGGCGGATGCGAATGCGTTTTTCCTCGCGATGGATTTCGATTTGGGAAACGCGTTGGGCGTGGGTTCTTTCGAGTGCGTCTGCGACGCGTAAAAGAGCGGCAAGTTTGCAGACGCGGATGCGGTCCTCGGTGTCGAGTGCCGCGTAGCCCGGATGATCGAGGCTGGGGCAAGCGTGACGATGGTAGCGAGCGACCTGAGCGACAATGGTTACATCGGTGCGGTCGAGGCCGAAGATTTCCGAGTTAAGAATCAGGTATTCCGAATGCTTGTGGTGCGCGCGGGGGCTGACATAGGTGCCGACCTCGTGAAGGATCGCAGCGACTCGGAGCAGGAGCGCGTCGTGAGTGGTGAGCTGGTGGAGGTCCGCGAGCGAATCGAAGAAGTGCTTGCAGAGATTGCCGACATGTTCGCCGTGGGAGGGATCCGATTGATAGCGTTCCGCGAGGATGCGTGACGAGCGAAGGACCTCTTCGGCAAATGTGTCGGCGAGGTTTTCCGAAACCAGCAGATCATGCAGCAGGCCTTTTTCGTAATCGCTCTCTGGGATGCGTACTTCGGAAAGTTTCATTGCTTCGGCGACCGCGAGATTGATTTCGAGTGCGGGCAGAAGCGCCTCGGCGGTTTGGTAGTCGAGTTGGTAGCGGCGCACGATTTCCGCATCGCTGAGATTGGCCGTGTCGTTGGTGAATTTGCGCAACGATTTGAGCGCGCAGGCGTTGTTCGGGTTGATGAGTTCGGTGGCGACCGACTGGATTTCGTGTCCGATCACGACCATGCCGTCGATGCGGATGTCGGCGTAATCCAGGCCAATTTGCGCGATGTTGCCGGAAGTGTGTTCGCGGATCACGCGCAACAGGCTGCCGCCCTCGGCGTGGGATGCTTCGACAGCTTCGCGGGTGCGATGAGTGCCCATGCGGTAGCTGGTGTAGCGGGTGATGAGACCGTTTTGAAACAGCAGCGCACGCGTGTTGCCGGGGCCGACATGGAGTACGAGTGTCGCGCCTTTTTTCATGCCGGGAAGGTGACTGAGTCGGCGTCGGGTTTTGAGATAGATCAGACGCGTCATTTCGCCATCGTCAATCGATCCAAGACGGAGACCGCAGGCGACGCGGATGCGGTTCATGAAAGTTTCTTGATTCTTGGCTTCGCTGAGAATGTTGGTGACGGCGGCACGGGTGATTTCACGCGAGTCGAGACCAAGTTCCTCGAGGGATTTTTGAAAATCGCGAATGATTGAAACCACGCGCTCGGTGGTGGCGAGGCTGATGGCGCCGTGTCGGAAAATATCGCGTGCGACAGGTGCGGGTTGTTCGAGGAAATCGACGGCCTCAAGCGTGCCGTCGCCTCGGTGAGTGGCGACCAGCATGGAAATCGCGCTGGCGCCTATGTGAATGGCTGTCGAGATCTGTTCCGGGTGCGCGGTCTTGGTGGCGGATTTCCGTGGACGAGCCATTGCCAGAGAACATCGCAGGCGGGATCGCGTTTCAATCAAGAAAACCCCGCCTTGTGTGACATTTTTTATGCGATGCTTGTCAAAGTGGGGCGTAGCAGGCATAGGATGGGACATG
>JBEEOX010000165.1:0-4000 GCA_041191425.1 Verrucomicrobiota bacterium
GCCGACTTCACCGAAAAGCAAATCCACACGCTGTCGGATGGCACCCGTGCGATTCTTTCCGAAATCGGCGCGCCGGTCGTGATCCGCTACTATGCCTCTCGTAATACCGATTACATGCCGGAGGAAATCAAACTCCACATGCGTCGCGTCGACGACCTACTCAAGGAGTATGCCTCGCTTTCGAAAGGAAAGCTCCGCATCGAAAACCTGGATCCCCAACCAGACACCGATGCCGAGGACTCCGCCAACCTCGACGGCATCAACGGCCAGCGCATGGACGATCAAAACCTCTATTTCGGCCTCGCCGTTTCGTGCCTCGACAAGAACAGCGTCATCCCCTTCATCGACCCGCGTCAGGAAACGATGCTCGAGTACCAACTCTCCAAGGCGATCGCCGAGGTCAGCGCTCCGTCGAAGCCAAAGATCGGCATCATGTCCGCTCTGACCATGCAAGGCGAACCCGCCGGCATGCCAGGTCAACGCCCCACCCCCGCCTGGGTCATCTATCAGCAACTCAAGCAGTCCTTCGACATCGAGGATATTCCGATGACCACCACCACGATCGATCCAAAATCGATCAAGGTCCTGCTGCTTTTCCACCCCGCAGGAATCACCCCTGAAGCGGAATTCGCCGTCGACCAATACCTGCTCGGTGGCGGCACCGTGGTGGCCTGCCTTGATTCGTTCTCGATCGCTGCGCAAATGGCTGGCGGCGGCAATCCGATGATGGGCATGCCTGGCACGCCGACCAGCTCAACACTGCCCACATTGCTCAAATCGTGGGGTGTGTCCTTCGAGTCAGCCAAGGTCCTCGCCGACCCAACTTACTCCACCCGCATGGCTGGCGATCGCGATGCACTTGCCGTGCTCACGCTCACCAAGGATGCGATGCCTCAAGCCGACAGCGTGATCACCAAGGACCTCGACTCGGTCACTCTTTTCCTGCCGGGTGCTTTCACGATCAACGCGACCGATGGCATCAAAGCCAGCTCGCTGATCAAATCCTCGACGGGCTCGGGCTTTGTTGACTCGACACGCGCCTCGCAACTCGACCCCAGCTTGAACACCTCATTCCGCCCAAGTGGCACTGCCTATGATCTGGTCACCTACCTCAGCGGCAATTTCAAAACCGCCTTCCCTGATGGCAAACCTCAGGGTGCCTCGCCTGCCGATGCGAACAAACCAGAAGCCAGCGCCAACCAGCTCAAGCAATCTGCGAGCACAGGCCATGTTTTCCTGATCGCCGATGTCGACGCGTTCTACGACCGCTTTGCCTACAACCTGCAAAACTTCGCCGGCGTGCAAATGGCCTCGCCAATCAATGGCAACGCCTCGCTGCTGTTCAACCTTCTCGATCAAGCGACCGGCTCAAAGTACTTGATCGGATCACGCTCGCGCTCGGCCATCCGCAGACCCTTCACGGTCGTGCAAAAAATGGAGGCCGAGTTCAACCAGCAGGTCGGCACCAAGATCGAGGAGTTCCAAGAAAAACAAAAAGCCGCCCAACAAAAACTCAGCGACCTGCAGGCTCAAAAATCCCGCGGCAGCGAGCTCTACCTTTCACCCGAGCAAGAAGCCGAAATCCGCAAGCTCCGCAAAGAGCAAGTGGAATACTCAAAACTTATTCGCGAGCAGGAAAAAGACCTGCGTCGCCAAAAGGACAAACTCGCCGGAAGAATCACCCTGCTCAATGTTGGCGTCATGCCCATGCTCGTGACGCTCTTCGGCCTCGGCCTTTTCGTCCAACGCCGCCGCTCAACCCGCGCGCGCTGATCAACCGTTCGAACCACCGCAACTTCACACGTATTTTATCATGAACAAAAAACAGGTCCTCACGCTCAGTTCCATCGCCATCATTCTCGGCGGCACGCTTTTGATTGTGAAACAAACGCAAAAGGATTCAGGCCCCGCCGCTGTCACAAGCCGTGCCGCAGGCGAAACACTCTTCGCATCGTTTCCTGCAACCGAAATTGCCAATGTCGAAATCAGTGGCGCCGATGGCAGCGTCACGATTGTGAAAAAAGATGGCAAGTGGACGCTCGCCCAACGCGAGAATTACCCAGCCAACGCCGTGATGGTGAACGAGTTCATTCGCACGCTCGCCGAACTCAAGGTCACCCGCAGTCTTGAGGCTGCTCCCTCGTTCGCGCCGCGCTTCGGCATGGATGAAGCTTCGACCAACCCCGAGGAACGCGGTCTCACCGCGACCTTCAAGGATGCGAACGGCAAGGAGCTTGCGAAGATGAGCCTCGGCAAAAACATCGAAGGTTCACAAGAAGCCTCACCGATGGGCGCGATGCCCGTCGGCCGCTATGTCCGCAACCATGCCGACGAGTCGGGCTTCTACGCGGTCAACGAAATGTTCTTTTCGATCAGCGCCGATCTCACCCGCTGGTTTGCCGAAGAGTTCATCACACCGACCCGAATCAAGTCGGTGACGCTCAGTAAAAAAGGCTTCGATTCCCTTGCATGGAAATTGTCGCGCGATGAGGAAACGGCGGAATTCAAACTCGATGGACTCAAGTCTGGCGAGGAACTCAGCAGCGAAAATGTCACACCAATCAAGAACCTGTTTTCCTACGCGCGCTTCGAAGATGTGGTCAGCGCCGCTGCTGCCGCCGAACGCGGCGATGCCACTGGCAAACGCAACGCCACCATCGAGACCTTCGACGGATTCACCTATCAACTCACCATCACGCCGCTCAAACCTGGAGCAAGTCCGGCAAGCTCGGCACCCGACAACCAACTCGTGACCATCGCCGTCAGCGCGAATTACCCAACCGAGCGCAAGAAGGACGAGGGCGAAACACCCGAGGACGCCAAGACCAAGGACGAGGCATTCGCCGCCCAACTCAAAACCCTCAACGAAAAACTCGCGAAAGAACAAAGCTTTGCCGGACGCCACTTCGAAGTTTCCAAGACCACCCTCGATGCCCTCATCAAGGAACGCGAAACCCTCGTGAAAAAATCCGAACCCGCCGCAGCCAGCACGCCCGCCGCCAAAGGCGTCGAAGCCGTCACCAAACCCGTGCAAGCACCCGCTGCCAAAAGTAGCTCGAAAAAACCCACCAAAAAAGCGAACCGCTAGCCCTCCGCTGCCGTGTCTCCGACCAAAAATTCATGACTCTGGAACAAGTATTCGTGTCCGTCGTGACGGTCCTGTACGGCATTGTAGGCATAAGTTACGCCATCAAGGGCAACTTCCCCTGGGCGCTCGTCTGGATTTCCTACGCCATGGCGAATGTCGGACTCCTTTGGGCGGCTTCTGCGTCGACTCGATAGGGCATTTTTCGCGACACTTCGGCATTTGGCCTCAAGTCAGGAATGTGATGACGCATCGCCAGAAATGGCGCTCTATTTCCCACATTCTCAAATCTTGCCACTCCAAACACCTGGTTTGACAAGTACCCAGGTCGTCCACTAGCTTCCCCGCCCCGGCCACCCAGGGCCGACAGCCCCCTTTGCCATGAAGATCCTAGTCGAGAAGCAACCGAATTGCACCGCCACCCTCCGCGTCGAAATCCCTGCGGACAAAGTCCAAAACGAGCGTCAAAAAGTCGCCCAAAGCCTGGCCTCGAAAGCCAAGGTTCCCGGATTTCGCCCCGGCAAGGCTCCTCGCGCGGTCATCGAAAAACGCTTCAACAAGGAAATCGAAGCCGAGAGCCGCGAAACCCTGATCAACAGCGCTCTCGACGAAGCGATCAAACAGGAGGATCTCAAGGTTCTCGATTTCGGTCGCGTCGAGGAACTTTCCAACGCCGCCGATGGCGGACTCAGCTTCAGCACCAAGCTAACGCTTGCGCCAGAAGTGAAGCTGCCGGACTACAAGGGCATCAAGGTCACCGTGCCGAGTGCCGAACTTCCCGATGAAGATCTACAAGGCCAACTCGAAACCCTGCGCGAGCGCTTCGCCGACTTCAACGATGTCGAAGGCCGCGCTGCCGAAATGGGCGACTTCGCGGTGATCAATTACACCTCAACCATTGATGGCAAACCCAGT
>JBEEOX010000166.1:0-3933 GCA_041191425.1 Verrucomicrobiota bacterium
CTCATCGTCGGCGACATCCTTCACTCGCGGGTTGCGCGCTCGACGAGCACGATCCTCAAAAAGATCGGCGTCGATATCGCCTACCTCGGACCAGGATCACTGGTGCCGCGACAAGGCCCGGAGAACATTCGCCGCTTCACGAATTACCAAGAGGCGATGGCCTGGTCGCCGGATGTCGTGTACCTGCTACGCGTGCAAATGGAGCGGCAGGAGGCCCAGTTTTTCCCGAGCCTGCGCGAGTATCACCGCCTCTACGGCATCACCGATGCGCGCCTTGAGGAGATCCGCCAGCGCGGACTCTACCTTATGCACCCCGGTCCAGTGAACCGCGGGGTCGAACTCTGCGACGCGGTGATGGATTACGAGCGCAGCCTCATCAACGATCAGGTCGAAAACGGCATCGCGGTCCGCATGGCGGTGCTTTATTGGCTCAAGCCCGATGCCGAATCCGAGTCATGAGCGACGCCTAATCCACATCAAGCAATCAACTATGAACCTCCTCATCCAAAACGCCCGCATCGCTACGGAAGACAATCCGCAGTTGGCGGCAGGTGATGTGTTGGTCGAAGGTGGATTGATTCGCAAAATTGGGAAGGGGATCAAAGCGCCCGACGGCTGCCGCGTGGTCGATGCCAAGAATCGCATCCTCATGCCGGGGATGTTCGACGCGCATGTGCACTTTCGCGAACCGGGATTTGAGGCGAAGGAAAACATCGCGACAGGATCCGAGGCGGCGATCAATGGCGGCATCACCGGCGTGGTGATGATGCCCAACACCGTGCCGGCGATCGACTCGGCAACGGTGGTCGGTCAGGTTTTGGCGATTGCCTCAAAACATTCACGGATCCCAGTCTACACTTCGGGTTGCGTCACCAAGGGACGCAAGGGCAAGGAACTCGCGGGCATCGATGGCATGCGCGCTCTCGGAGTGAAGATGCTCACCGACGATGGCGACACGACGGCCGACGCGGCGGTCTTGTTCCGCGCCATGCGCTACGCTGGGGAAATGGGCATGTTTTTCGCGAGTCACTGCGAAGTGCCCGAGCTTGCTGGACCACGCGCGCTCAATGAAGGCGCGATGAGCTACCGCCTCGGCATCCAAGGGTCACCTGCCTGCGCTGAAGAAATCATCATCGACCGCGACATCCGACTCGCGCACGCGACCGGCGCTCACATCCACATTCAGCATGTTTCGAGCAAGATCGGCATGGAAACGATTCGCTGGTGGAAGCAGCGCGGCGATGTGAAGGTCACCGCCGAAGTGGCACCGCATCACCTGATTTTCTGCGAGGACGACATCGGCGACTACGACACGCACTACAAGATGAACCCGCCGCTGCGCACCAAGGTGGACAATGCCGCATTGCTCGAGGGACTCATCGATGGAACTTTCGACCTGATCGCCACCGATCATGCGCCGCACACGCCTTTTGAAAAATCGCTGGATTTTGTGAGCGCGCCGAATGGCATCACGGGACTCGATACGGCGCTCGTTTCACTCTATCACCACTTTGTCGCGACAGGGAAATTTGGTTGGGATCTGGTGGTGAAGCGCTTCTCGGCCGAACCCCGCCGCCTCATGGGGCTCGCAGTCCCCGCGATCGCGGAGGGTAGCGCCGCGGATCTGCTGCTCTTCAACACCGAAGCAGAGACGACCTTCACTCGCGAGTTCATGAAGTCGAAATCGCAGAACACGCCGTTCCTGGATAAGACGCTCAAGGGTTCAGTCGATCTGGTGGTGCTGGGCGAGAATGTCCTGCTCGATCGGGTTTGAGAGCCTAACAGGTGTGAAATTATACGCACGGGCGGCATTGCCATGCGGCGGGTTTGTCCTATGATCCGCCGCGACATGAGCAACCTTGATGCGACTCTCACCGCCGCTGTGGCCGAAGGCAAATTGCTGGCATCGGCAAAAACCAATATTGAAGCCCTCGTCCAAGGATCATCATCGGATCTGGCTGCGCGCGTGATTGATGAATTGGCTGCCGATGGTCAATGGGGTGAGCTCAATGACCGTTTTTACAAAACCCTTGCCTTTGGTACGGGCGGATTGCGCGGACGCACGATCGGTCGAGTGATCGCAAAATCCGAGCAGGGCATAGGTGGTCCCAATGGTCGACCCGAGCATCCCTGCGTCGGAACCGCGACGATGAATTTCTACAATGTCGGCCGCGCGGTTCGCGGGCTTATCGCCTATGCAAAAAGATCCGCGCCAAGCGATCGCAAGCCAGCCTTGGTCTTTGCTCACGACACGCGCCATTTTTCGCGCGACTTCGCCGAGTTCTGCGCGAGGGTCGCGTCTGATCTCGGCTGCGATGCCTATCTCTTCGAAGGTCCTCGCTCAACACCACAGCTTTCATTCACCGTTCGCGAGCTTCGCGCCGATGCGGGCGTGGTCCTCACCGCGAGTCACAACCCGCCGCACGACAATGGCTTCAAGGCCTACTTCAACGACGGTGCACAAATCGTTGAGCCACACGCCTCGGCGATCATTGCGGAGGTGAATGCCATCGCCAGCGAACGCTACGACGCCCTGCCTGAGAACGAGCGCGGCAAGATCATCGTGCTCGGTGCCGAAATGGACGCCTGCTATGTCGAACGACTCAAATTCCTGCTTTTGAAGCCCTCGCTGCTGCAAGGGGTCTCGACCAAGGTGGTTTTCACCAACCTCCACGGCACCGGCGGTCACATCAATGTCCCGATGCTGCGTGCCCTCGGCTTCGAAGTCCTCACCGTGTCCGAGCAGGATGTGCAGGACGGACGCTTTCCGACCGTCGAATCGCCGAATCCCGAGAACGCGCCCGCGCTCAAGATGGGCGTCGACCTCGCGATCCAATCGGGCGCGGAAATCGTCATCGGTACCGACCCTGATGCCGATCGCATGGGCGTGGTGGTCCGCAATGCGAAAGGGGAAATGCAATTGCTTACCGGCAACCAGATCGGTTCGCTGATGGCCTGGTATCGACTCAAGACTTGTTTTGAACTTGGCTGGCTCACGCAGTCAAATCGCAGCCGTGCGGTGTTGATCAAAACTTTTGTCACCACCGAACTTCAACGCGCGATTGCCGATGGCTTCGGCGTTGGGATTGTCGACACACTCACCGGCTTCAAATACATCTCATCGAAACTCCGCAAGTACGAGGAAGCGATTCCAAGCGACAAAAAAGGCGATTACCGCTCGCTCAGTGAAGAACAAACTCGCTTGCTGCGACTCGAGTATTCGCGCTTCTTCGTGTTCGGCGGCGAGGAAAGCTATGGCTACCTCGGCTCGGACTCGGTGCGCGACAAGGATGCGAACGGCGCGACGCTTATGTTTGCGGAGGTTGCTGCTTACGCGAAATCGATCGGCCGCACAGTGCCTGATTTGCTCGACGACATTTATCGCGAGTTCGGCTATCACCAAGAGACTGGCAAGTCGGTGGTGATGGAAGGCGCGAATGGCGCAGCAAAAATTCAGGCCCTCGCCGACTCATACGCGAACAACCCGCCTGACATCGTTGATGGCTCCAAAGTCCTTCGCACACGCGATTTCGCGCGTCAGGATCTCTACGACCAAGAAGGGGATCTCATTCCCAAGGAGAAGATGCTTTTCATCGACCTCGAGGACGGTCGCTCGTTCGCTGTCCGTCCTTCGGGCACCGAGCCTAAGATCAAATTCTACCTGTTTGGCAAAGCTGCACCGAGTCCCGACCTTGAGTCGTCGAGGGCCAAGGTCAGCGCCGCGCTCGACTCGCTTTGGGCATGGATCGAAGCGGATGCGGCCACCCGCTGATCCTGCAGCCATCGCTGCCGCCAGAGAGCTTGCCAGTCAGGCGATTCGCGTTTATCGCTATTGCGCCCGTGAAAGTCGGAATCATTGCCAACCCTCACAAGCATGGCTCATTGCCCGCTCTTGTGGATCTGCGCCGTGCCCTCGAAGCGCATGGCATCAGC
>JBEEOX010000167.1:0-3904 GCA_041191425.1 Verrucomicrobiota bacterium
AAGAATCACCCGATCAATGACTCCCGAGGCATGGTGGAATAGGCGTTTGGAATGGGCAAAATCGGTGATGACCGATTGCTTTACCAATGGATTTGGATCGTCCAAAAAAATTGAACCGCATTTGGGTCAGGGGCTCACGCATTTGCTGTCGCGTCCAGGCTCCTTGGTTCGAGCGGTCACAGCGTACTTGATTGGACTTGAGATGGGTCTCGTCGACGAAGCGGCCAAAGCGCTGGCTTGCGGCATTGAGTACCTGCATACCGCGTCGCTGGTGTTTGATGATCTCCCTGCGATGGACGATGCCCGCATGCGTCGTGGCGTTCCTTGCCTGCATGTGGTGCAAGGTGAAACGATCGCAATCCTCGCGGCCTTGGCTTTGGTGAACCGTGGTTATTCAATGCTGTGGCAAGCAATCTCGCAGGCGCAATCCGGTGAGCGCATGCGGCGCGCGGGGGAAATGGTCGATGAATGCCTTGGTGTGCACGGCGTGATTGGTGGTCAGGCCATGGATCTCAGAGGTGCGGGCAACGATTCTTCTGTGGCCGATGTGACGGAGGTGGCTGCGCGCAAGACGGGTGATCTTTTGCGATTGGCACTGGCGCTGCCAGCGATCGTGTGCAACGGCACGGATCGCGAGATTCGATTGCTCAACCGCATCGGATTGATGAGAGGCTTGGCGTATCAGGCGGCCGACGATTTGAAGGATGTGTTGGGTGCCGAGGAAGAAACCGGCAAGACCGCGTCGCGTGATCAGACATTGGGTCGGCCAAACTTGATTCTGGCCGAAGGTTTTCAGGCCACGCTGAGGCGTTTCAGTCGCTTGCGCAGGCTTGGCGATCGCATGCAAGGCGCCCTGCCCGGTTCGCGCGAGCGTTGGGGCATGCTCTCACCTCTTCGCGTCACGCTTCCAGTGCGTGCCGAAATGGTCGGATCGCCAGTGATCATGAATGCCGTCTGATGGGCGATAGACACGGATGACCGCATGAGTCTTTGGCGAATGATTTTCACCAACTTGCGCCGCCACCGCGTGCGCACGCTGATCGGTGTGGCTGGTATTGCCTTGGGTGTCGCGACGATGCTCAGCGTTGTTGGATTGCTTGGCGGAGCGGTGAGGATGTTTGAGCGCATTCTTCGCAATGACTCTGAGTTGTTGGTATTTGAAAAAAATGTATCCGACCTCTTTTTCAGCAATGTGCCGGTGAGCCTTGCAGAAAAGCTTGGCGAGCAGCCTTTTGTGAAGTCCGCGCGACCTGTGTTGTTTGCGATCATCGCTGCGCCCGGGCGACCGGTGGTGACATGTTTCGGGATTTCGGCCAATGATCCGCGTCTCGTCGGAGCGGAATGGATCGGCGGCAATGCATCCGACTTTCGTGACGATGCGCGAGGAGTGGTGCTGGGTGAGCGGGCAGCGGATTTTCTCAATGCAAAGGCTGGTGGCTCGGTGACGCTTGGTCAGGAAGATTGGTTGGTGCTCGGAGTGGTGCGCTTGGAGAATGGATTTGAAAATGGTGGTGTGTTCATGCCGCTCGCCGAATGTCAGCGCGCCTTTCACAAGGATGGAGTTTGCTCGGTGGTGACGGTGGCTTTGGCGGATGGAGCGAAGACGGCTGATGTGAAAGACTGGGTCAGCAGCAACCACCCGCGCATGACGGCATTGGAAAACGAGGAATTCAGCCGAAGTTATTCGCAGTTTCGCATCATGAAAACCACCGCGTGGGTGGTCGGTGCTTGTGCGTTTTTGTTGGGTGGACTGAGCGTGACCAACACGATGATCCTTTCCGTCTTCGGCCGCATTCGTGAGTTGGCAATCGCACGGGTTTGCGGTTTTTCGCGAGGGCAGGTGGCGTGGATGATTTTTGGCGAATCGGTGTTGATTTCACTCATGGGAATTGCGGCCGGATGGTTGTTGAGTTCGGTGGGTTTGCATTTGCTGCGCGAGGTGCCGCAACTTCAGGGATATATCGAACCGACCATTGGCTGGGTCGAACTGACAGGTGCGGCATTACTTGCCATGATCACCGCCTTGGCAGGAACTCTTTACCCCGCATGGGTCGCTGCACGGCTTGATCCTGCAAGTGCTTTGAGATTCGAATGAAAACCGATCAACCAACATCGGCAATGCATGTGGTCGTGAGGGACGCATGGAAAAGCTTTGATCGCGGAAGGATCGAGGTACTGCGTGGCATTGATATCGAGGTGGCGCACGGCGAAGTGGTGGCCTTGCTGGGATCTTCGGGCTGCGGCAAGTCGACCTTGCTCAATGTGATTTCCGGGCTCGAGCCTGTAGATAGCGGCGAGGTTTTGGTGGATGGTCGCGTGGTCGGCGACGAGTCAACGCGCATCGGCTTGTTGCGGTATCACATTGGATATGTGTTTCAACTTCATCACCTGATGCCCGATCTCACGCTGCGCGAGAACTGCCTTGTGCCGGTGGTGGCAGCACGAGGCGACCGCAAAAAAGGCATGGAGCGCCTCAAGCAACTCGCGATGGCAACTGGCATCGATCATCGCCTTGGACAAAGAGTGCGTGAGTTGTCCGGCGGCGAGCGTCAACGCGGTGCCCTCGTGCGGGCCTTGATGAATGACCCTCGTTTGTTGCTCTGCGACGAACCCACGGGCGCGCTTGATGAAAGCAATCGCGAGAAAGTTTTCGGACTCTTGCTTGATCTGGCACGCGCGAGTGGGAGGACGCTGATCATTGCCACACACGATCCTGCGATCGCCGATCGTTGTGATCGGATGATCCGAATGCGTGACGGCAGGATCGCCGGGGAGGATGTGCGATCATGAGCAAGTGCGGCGATGATCCGGTGCGCGAGGCCTGTGGTCACGCGCTGGCGTGGTTGGCGATAGCCAACGGGGTGGGCCTTTGGCTGGCTGTGATGCTGTGGTTTCCTGATTTGAATCGCAGCGAGTGGACATACGGCCGCTGGGTGCCCGTGCATCTGAATTTGCAACTCTACGGATGGACTTCGTTGCCGCTGATTGCGTGGCTGATTCGTTTGTACAAAGCTGATGCCGAACCGATTCGTCCATGGGCCAGCGCGGCCTTGTGGACGTGGTCGGCGTGTTTGATGGTGGGTTCAGTTTCATGGCTCTCGGGAAATACTTCGGGAAAAATTTTCCTCGATTGGACTGGCGGTGCATTGGCCTCATTCCTAGTTGCGCAGGTGATTCTGTGGATCGTTCTGGTTTCGGCTTGGAAAAATAACCAGTCCACATGGGATGGCAAATGGCGCATGGGATTGTTGGTGGTCGTCATGTCATTGGGCATGGTGCCTGTTTCCTTGTGGTTTGCCTCGTCGCCTGCGGTTTATCCACCAATTGACCGAAGCACGGGTGGGCCAACAGGCGCCAGTTTGCTCGGTTCATCGTTGATCGTGGTGGGCCTGATGCTTGCGATGCCGCGCGTTGCGCGCTTGGCGGGTCATGGCATCAGGGGAAAGTGGATGCCGATCTACTTCGGGCTCTCATGGTTGGCATTTTTCGTTTTTGAAAAAATCGGCGGAACTCATCGCGACGTATGCCAACTGATTTCGATGGCGATGCTGCTGCCATGGGCATGGATCATCCCACGTGATTGGTCGGGCTATGCATGGCCTGCTTTGTCAAAAAGTTGGCGTCATGCGATGCTTGGATGGTGGATCCTTCTCGTGCTAAGCGGATGGCTGATGTATCAACCAGGCGTGCTTGATCGACTGAAGTTCACGCAGGCACTGGTCGGTCACTCACATCTAGCGATGGCGGGATTCACTTCGTCTTTCTGCATGTTGCTGGTCGGCTTGCTCACTGGTTCGTGTGTTGGTTCAAGATGGTCGGTGCTGACTTGGAACATGGCCGTGCTTGGCATGGTAGTCGCGTTGAAAATTTCCGGTTGGTTCGAAGGCGCTGGTTGGTCGTGGAT
>JBEEOX010000168.1:0-3903 GCA_041191425.1 Verrucomicrobiota bacterium
CTCGCAGGTTTCATTTCGATCCTGATCCACGAGTTGGGTCATGCCCTCACGGCACGCAAGTTTGGCGCCTACAGCTCAATCGTGCTGCAAGCCTTTGGCGGAATCGCCCAGCACAGCGGCGTTCGCCTCAGCCGACCTCAATCCTTCGCGGTCACCGCCGCAGGGCCCTTGCTGCAAATCGTCCTCGGCCTCGCAGTTTGGTACAGCCTCCCCCAACTCACGGAACTCAAACCGCACGCGCTTTATTTTTTCCACACCCTCATGAGCATCAGCTTCATCTGGGCGGCTCTCAACCTCCTTCCCATCCTGCCACTCGATGGCGGTCAAATGCTTCACGCCATCCTCGGCCCAAAACGCCAAAGTATCACCCTCTGGACCACCATCATCTGCGCAACGCTGATCGGTGCCTTCGTTTTCCTTCAAACCAAAAGCGTGATCTTTCCCATCTTCATGGGACTCTTCGCATGGCAGGCATGGCAGGCGTTAAAGAGATTTCGCTGACTCTTATCACTTCGATGTTCAACGTTGGATGTTGGATGTTCACTTCAACAAAAGCCTCAAGCCCGAGAGTAGCGCAAATCCGGTGATCATCCATTCAAAGGCCGCTTGCGGCACATGGCGGATCAACCAACGCCCGCCAAACACGCCGATCACCACGCCGGGCAGAAGACGCAAATTTTCCATGAGGCTAGCGCTGTCGATCAAGGCAAGACGCGCGTTGAGCGGGACCTTGATCAAATTGATGAGTACAAAAAACCTCGCACCAATGCCGATGAGTTCCATCTTTGGAATCTTTTTCGCCGCAAGATAGAGTTGGATGACCGGACCCGCCGCGTTCGCGAGCATCGTCGCGATGCCACCAACAATCCCAACGCAACTACCCAACCAATTCGATTGAATCGCACGATCAATGCCGCGAAATTCAAAACGCCGCGCCAGTTGCACGCCGACCATTGCCAGCACGCACCCACCAATTACCCGCCGCGCCATTTCATCGGAAATCCAACCGAGCACCCACCATCCGAACGCGAGCCCAAGGAGCGCGGGTCCGATCAAGCGCCACACAGGTCGCCACGATCCATGCGCGGCAAATGCCGGATACGCGAGCAGGTCGGCAGCAATCAACAATGGCAAGGCCAAGCCTACCGACTCACGCGGACCGTACAAGTCGGCCAACAATGCCACCGAGAGAAGCGAAATACCGCTGAAGCCAGCCTTCGATAATCCAATAAAAAATGCGGCCAACAAACCGAGCAGGAGGAAGGACGACATTGCCCGCCCACCATCCGTCAATCACCATCGGCCGCAAGCACAATTCAGCCCTTGTCAGACAGGTCTCCCCCGACAAGGGCTGAATCAAATTTCAAAACGGATCAGCGGACTTACTTGGGCAATTCACCCTCGACCGCTTCCTTGATTTCCTCCGCACCTTCTGCCGCTTTTTCCGCTGCCTCCTCGGTGGATTGCTCGACAGCACCCTGGACTTCCTCGGCGGCCTCTTTGACTTCTTCCGTGGCTTCCTTCACCTCGGTCACGACAGCCTCCTTGGCGGCTGCTGCCTCCTCGGCCACATTCTCTGCCGCTTCTTTCACACCTTCGGCCACCTGTTCAGCACCGGAGCTGACTTTCTCGGTCGCGCTCTGCTTGATCTTCTCACAGGAAGCGAACACACCCAACAGGGCGATCATGGGAATCCAGTATTTCATTTTCATGTCTTTTATTTGTATGGGTTCAGAAACATCATCTGACATTTCAGCTGCAAACTTCTCAACCTAAACACGGCAAGTCAAAAAAAATGGAGAAATTTATCTGATCCATGATCGCGGGGCTTGCGGCGCAATAAAATCTTTCTGTTTGCCTCACTTGCACGAATTCGCAATTTACGCGGCGCATCCCTGTGACCATCTTGCCGCGTGCAACATGCTGGAATTCGCGAGACAGGAATCCTCATTCCGGTCTTTTCAATGCGACGCAGAGGAGACCTTGGCATTGGCGACACCGCGGCCCTGCGCGAGTGGATCGACTGGGCCGCCGAGACTGGCGTCACCTTCATTCAGTTGCTGCCGATCAATGAAAACGGCGCCGACGAAAGCCCGTACAGCGCGATATCATCATGCGCGCTCGATCCAATTTATCTGACTCTCAACACGGCGAGCATCCCATGGCTCAGTGAGGCCGACTTCGCGCGTGCCGCGGACAAGATCGGCGTGGCTCGCGAAGCGGCGCGTGTCGACTACCCCACAGTGCGGCGCGTAAAGCGCAACCTGCTCGAGTTGGCATGGACCGAATTTTCATCTGCTGCTCAATCACTGCGCGACGAATTCGAACAATTCCAATACGCTGAAAGTGAGTGGCTCGATGACTACTGCCTGTTCCGCTACCTGATGGAGATTCATGGCGAGTCGCTCACCTGGGACAAGTGGCCGCAGAGCAGCAACACACCGGAAAAAGCGCGCGAGCATGTGCAGTCCCTACGCGAGCGCGACACCGCGGCGGTCGATTACCGCCTTGGGTTTTTCGCCTTCGCCCAATGGCTCTGCTTTCGCCAATGGCGCTCCTTGCGCAAGCATGCCGATGAACGCGGCGTGAAACTGATGGGCGATGTGCCGATCGGCGTGAGCTGGCACTCCTGCGATGTGTTTTTCAATCGCGATGATTTCCATCTCGAGTGGTGCGGCGGATCCCCACCCGAAGGCATGAGCCAAAGCGATCCGTTTTTCCAGCAATGGGGGCAAAATTGGGGAATCCCACTGTATCGCTGGGATCACATGCAGGCCAACGGTTTCAGGTGGTGGAAAAACCGCATCCGCCGACTCACTGAAATTTTTCGCATCTTTCGCCTCGATCACATCCTTGGATTTTATCGCATCTACGCGTTCCCATGGAGACCCGAGCGCAATCACGAGTTCATCGGGCTCAGTCATCATGATGCCGCCGCAAAAAACCATGGCATGCTGCCCCATTGGTTTTTGCGTCCCGACGACACGGTGGAAAACAAGGCCGCCAACCGCAGCGATGGCGATGTGCGACTGCGTGCGATTCTTGATGCGGCCAAGGGCGCGGAAATCATCGCCGAAGATCTCGGCTGGGTGCCCGACTATGTGCGACCGCATCTTTACGACCTCGGCATCACCGGCTTTCGCATCCCGCATTGGGATTGCAACGAGTTCGGACATCCCACTCCCGGCAACAGCTTTCCCGAAAACTCCTTCGCAACTTACTCCACCCACGACCACGATCCGGTCAACGGTATCTGGCGCGGATGCCAACACGCGCTGCGACGTCATCACGAACAACCCGACGAAAACTCGGGCTGGCAAGCACACGGCGCGCACAACACGCTACGCATCCTTTCCGAGTTCGCCTCGATTCCCATGCCGTCCCACGGCCCCTGCCCGCCCTTCACCGAAGGCATTCGTTTGCGCCTCATCAAGGCCTTGCTCGACTCAAATTCGCGCTACGCGTCACTCATGATCACCGAGCTCTTCGCCATCGACGAGCGCATCAACACACCGGGCAGCACCAACTCGCACAACTGGAGCTTCCGCCTGCCATGGACGCTCGAACAAATCCGCGCCGATCAACGCCTCAGCGAAATTTGCCGCAAATTCGCCATCGCCATCAGCCTCACGCGCGGCAAATCCCCGTATTGACGATCCATCCGGCGTCCGATTGACTTGACCAAGCCCCCCACCCTTTCCAAGCAAATGTCCAACGCGCTGCCACCCAAACCGCGGATCATCGGATCAAAAGTCCGCATCTGCATCATTGCATCAAAATACAACGAGGAATTCACGGACGCGCTCGTCGACAACACGCTCAAGGAAATCGAGGACATCATCCCGCAAGCGCGCGTCGATCTCATCCGCGTGCCTGGCGCGTTTGAAGTTCCCGTAACCGTTG